>NZ_JANQDF010000144.1:0-34221 GCF_029891675.1 Anabaenopsis tanganyikae CS-531 | reverse complement strand
AGACGCGATATTTCTCTTAAGATTTACAAGAAAGACTACCGCTATCATTGCTTGGTTTTCGCGTTGGCAATAGTCTTAATTCAATACCTGATATCGTATTATATATCAAGTGGGCGATTTTCTTAACTCACTTATGTCAATGCTTGTCAATATAAGTATAGTTTTGTCTATAAAATAGCCAGCTTAGGACTAGCTCTTTTCGTCCGACATCGCCTTTAGTTTTGATGTAAATGAATCAGAGTAATTGCCGGTTGCTGGAGTAAATTGTCCAATGGGTGGATGATTAGCAGATGATGCTATCAGCTTTGTCTGCTGGTGAGGTTTGGGTAATGGGGAATTTCTCTCATGATACCTTGGTAAGTTCAGCCTGGAATCACTACCAGACACAGCAAGGTTCACACCGGTAGATACTAATGTCCTGTTTTTCTCCTCTTCTTGTGAGTTGATCCCTTGTTGGGTGGTGGTGTGACTTTGCCTATAGCCATTTTTCAGATCATCTGGTAAGCAATTAGTTGTCACTGGTTTATCAGTAGATCCTGATCCATGGCGAATTGGTTTGTTAATAGCAGGTAGAACTGGTGTAGCCTGTTGAGTTAAGCTTTCGGGAAATTTGCTACAAATCAGGCGTTCAAATTCCATATTGAAATGATAAATCACCTGACCGCGGCGTTGCCAAAATAGTAATATTTGTTGCACTGAGATGGCTTTATAGCGACCTTGATATAGCGCCTCAATCACTGCCAAGTGCAGCCAGTTGAGTGGATATTGGGTTTGCCAACGGTTAATCAGATCCCTGGCAGTATATCCACTGAGATCAAAACTGTAATGGGTTAATAGAGCGGCTGCCAATTCGGCAGAGATTTCTGACTCTGTGCTTAACATGGCGCTATTGGGTTCAGAATAGGGGTATAAATTGTCTAGCCATCCTTCATAGCCTATGGTGTTTTTTGGTATAGCATTCTTTCCCGAGAGTTTCCAGGCTGATCATCATACATTGTGTTTTTCATTTTACTTGTTCAACTCCTTACTCTCTAAACAATATAGGGTGAATTAATAGTTGAGGTTCGCTGGATTGCAACTAATGCCTGATAGACCATTGCGGCCACCTCCCCACGTGTTGCTTCCCTCTGGGGTACAAGTTGTTTAGGGTCAGGGTAGTTGACAACAATTCTTTGCTGTGTGGCAGCCCCCACTGCTTGACGCGCATAATCGGGAATTGTATGATCATCAGTATAAGTGAGTAAAGTATTATCGTCAGCCGTTGGTAGAGTCAGTCCATTCACTAGGGAGACAATTACCTGTAACCTTTGCACATTTTGCCCGGGTCGGAAAGTGCCATCTCTAAATCCACTGACAAAGCCACCCCTAGCGGCAATTTGCAAGGCTTGATCAGCCCAAAAATCTGGCGACACGTCTGTAAACTCAGGTGCGGGGCGTTTGGGTGTGGGCTTAAAGGCTGCGGCTACTAAAGCGGCATATTGGGCACGGGTCATGGGTTTATCTGGCTGGTAGCTACCATCAGCAAAACCACTAGTTAAATTCATCCTGGCTAATCCCCGAATAAATGGTTCTGCCCAATGTCCCATGATGTCTGTAAAGCTGGGGAGTTCAATATCGGGGCTGACAATATAGGGTGAAGGGATGGCCTTTTCCTGACCGCTGGCTACTAACCCTTGATAAATTAATGCTGCCACTTCGCCACGAGTTATATCTCGCATAGGTTCTAATTCTTCTGCTTGGGGATAGTTCACCACCAGCAATGCTTGGGTAGCCACTGCTACGGCATTAATGGCATAAGTAGGGATTTGAGCGCGATCGCGGTACAGGTTCAATACCTGGGGATGACCCCCTGTGAGTTTTAACCCACTAACTATAGATACTATAGCCTGTACTCTGGTCAAATTTTGTCCGCCTCTAAACGTCCCATCAGGAAACCCACTGATAAAACCCATTTCGGCGCTTTGGGAAATCGCTGATGCTGCCCAAAAACTGGGATTTACATCCGTAAATTTACTATTAATATTTCTTGTTGGTGACTGGAAACTTTTGGCAATCATGGCTGCATACTGAGCGCGAGTCATGGCGCTATCCGGCGCAAAAGTACCATCGGGAAAGCCGCTAATGACACCCATCCTCGCCAATGCTTCCACAAAAGCTGCTGACCAATGTCCAACTAAGTCAGGAAAAATACTGCTGGCTGAGAGGCTTTGAGGATGCTCTTGGAGGACAGCTATAAAATCTACCCTACCCTTAACTTGGGTGGGATTTAATTTATTACCTGCTGAAACCAGTGTTTCTGGTGTGGTATTGTGTAAATCGAATTGACCGTTATACTCAAAAATATTCCCAGCAGGGTCTTGGTTATTGCCTAAATCAGGAATGGCGTTACCATTAACTAACATCCCCCCCCGGGTATTTTGTGTAATTCGATTGTGACGCAGTACAGGTCTAGCGTGGCGAGACAGGGCGATCGCTAGACGGTTATTTGATATGATGTTATTTGCTATTAATGGAGCGGCATAGTCACTGATGGCAATACCCAAGGGGTTTTGCTCAAAGACATTCCGCAGCACTTCACCCTTACTATGACGTGCCATCATCAAGCCACTGGCAGCATTTTGCCTAAAGACATTATCTACAATGGCCGGTTTAGCAGTATCAGTGACAAATATACCTTCTCTACCACAGTTAGTTAAAGTATTGTTAGCCACATTTTTTGCTGACGATGAAATCCAGACCCCAGTCCCTTTAGACATAGGGTTAATCACAGTCACACCCAAGAGACTGGCATTATCTTGCAACAGTAATGTGATATTTTGTCTACCAAAACTAGAACTTTCATACTCACCACCCCCGGAAATCACAATCCCCACACCTTTTTTCGCTTCGTTACCTACTAATGTCACCCCCGCAGAAATAACTAGGGGAAACACCTCACCATTGGCAACACTATAAGTCCCAGATGTCAACTGAATAATTAGCGGTGTTTTGGTGGCCTTTAAAGCCCGGGTGAGAGTTCTAAAGGGACTAGACCGAGAACCAGGATTAGTATCATTCCCTTGGATAGGATTGACATAGAATTTGGTCACGAAAGTAGAGTTCACCATTGATAATTTCGATGCAATTGTTTAAGTTATGGTATTCCAGTCATGAATCATAACTTATACCAATTTTGGCGAAGATTGCACTTAAACGAATTTACAGCGTATCTCATCTGAATTAGATACAAAAGGGCGGGCACCGATGCCCACCCCACAAGATTTATAATCTTAAGGTGTGTACTTTATTTACTTGAAAACAAGTCCGGTTAATCAAAGTCAATCAAAAATGTTGGTTTGGGTAAAGCCAAGTGGCTTCCGTGCCTTTTTTGCGATTTTCTTGTGAATAAACAAAAAAATCAGGAGAGCTCATGGGCTGCTCTCCAGATCATTAGGGTTCATCTACAATACATAGAATAGCCTTTAAGGGGTGAGGGGTGTAACCTATTTTTCGGTTTTTTTGTAAAGAATTGATGAAGAATTAGGTGAAAAAACAGTAAAGACCTAAGAATTCAGTTTTTTCTCGACTAATTCATTAGTTAGTTGAGGATCGGCTCGTTTGTCGGTTTTCTTCAAAACCTGTCCCACAAAGAACCCTTTCAGCTTAGTATTACCATTGCGATACTTCTCTAGTTCTTTGGGATTAGCTGCGATCGCCTCATCAATGATCGGTTCTAGTACACTAGGATCAGTGATTAACTCCTGACCTGCAAAAGCCTCCTCTGGGGAAATACCACTCAGCAAATCCCCCAGCTTTTGTTTAGCTTGGGCATTGCTGATTTTACCAGATTCAATTCGACTAATCACCTCAGCTAAATTGGCGGGAGTCAGAGCAATTTCCGTAATACTCAGCTTCTGCTTGTTGAGGTATGCGGCGATGTCTTGAGTAATCCAGTTAGCAGCAGCTTTGGGATTACCCCCAGCAACAATCACACCTTCAAAATAATCTGCTACCGTGCGGTCTTCTGTCAACACCCGCGTATCATAAGCTGAAAGCCCTAAATCACTTTCATAACGATGACGTTTTTGGGCGGGTAGTTCGGGAAGTTCCCCTCGCCATTCCTCTAATTGGGACTGGGATACCTCAATCGGTGCTAAATCTGGTTCGGGGAAATAGCGGTAATCACTAGAACCTTCTTTCACCCGCATACTAATCGTACGTTGAGCGCCTTCTTCCCATAGGCGAGTTTCTTGGATAATCCGCTCCCCTGCTTCTATGGCTGCAATTTGGCGCTCAATTTCATAATCAATGGCTCTTTGAATGGCGTTGAAGGAGTTCATATTTTTAATTTCTACCTTAACGCCAAACTTCTGTTGTCCCACTGGACGCACAGAGATATTCACATCACAGCGTAGAGAACCTTCTTGCATATTGCCATCACTCACACCAAGATAACGCATAATTCGGCGTAATTCTTGGGCATATTCCGCAGCTTCTTCACCAGAACGCAAGTCAGGCTCAGAAACAATTTCTACTAATGGCACACCCGCGCGATTATAGTCTACCAGAGAATAGCTAGAACCAGACAGGCGATCGCTCCCCGCGTGTACCAGTTTTCCTGCATCTTCCTCCATGTGCAACCGAGTCACACCAATGCGTTTACGAATCGGTTCCCCCTCAGCATCTACCAATTCGATTTCTAACCAACCATGTTCCGCAATCGGCAGGTCATATTGAGAAATTTGGTAATTTTTGGGCAGATCAGGATAAAAATACTGTTTACGGTCAAATTTACTATACTTAGCAATTTGGCAATTCAAAGCCAAACCCGCCTTTACCGCATATTCTAGGACTTTTTCATTCAGTACAGGTAAAACTCCAGGTAAGCCCATACACACGGGGTCAATGTTAGTATTGGGATCAGCACCGAAAGCAGTGGAGCTATTAGAGAAAATCTTGGTATTGGTGCTCAGTTGACAATGGGTTTCTAGACCTATAATCGCTTCGTACTCAGTTTTTACAGTTGTGGCAGCAGTCATACTATAATATTGCTAGTCATACAAAATATTATTAGTTTAGCGATAAATCTCTATCTTGCTCAAATTATTCTCTTGTTAGAATACTTTTTTATCTAATATCTTACAGTTAATGCTGCCCATGAAAAACCAGCCGCACTACTAGCTAACACCACGATATTTCCCGGCTTTATTTTATTTGCTTCTAGAGTTTTTGCCAAGCCAAATATAGTATCTACAGCACCCAGATGACCATATTCAGGCAAAGAAATCAATGTCTGCTCATCCTTTAAATTCAAAGATTCTAAAATTGCTTTAGATAAACTTTTTTTGACTTGATTAGTTAATAAAAAGTCCACATCTTTGATTGAATAACCGCTTTTCTCTAAAGACCTGTGAATCACTTTACCATAGTTTTCTAAATAGACATCCTGTAAGATTCTTTCTAGTTCTTTAGGGTCTTCAACCTTTAAATAATTTAGTTCATCCTTAATTGGTTTACCTCCCACCGGAAACTTAGTTCCTGCTGAGGATACCTTCAGACAATCTACTAACTTTCCATTGGTGATCCCGTGATAAGAGAGAATTTCATTACTTAATTCTCCTTTTTTCAAAATCACTGCTGCTGCACCATCACCCATGATAAATGTTGATAAATTATTCACATCTGAATAATCTAACAGCATAGATAATTTATCACTACAGACTACTAATGCATAACATAAATCATTATCTGCCAGTAACATATTTCTGCAAATATGTATCCCTAAATTCCCACTATTACAAAAATTTTTCACTTCAAATGCAAAAGCGTTTTCTGCCCCAAGTGCATCTTGAATTTTTGCAGCAGGAGACCAAAATCTATAATCATAATCTCCCGCAGCACAATAAGCAATAATATCAATTTCACACGCTGTAATTTTTGCCTGCTCTATAGCCCCTAATGCTGCTTTAATTCCCATATCACTGGGATGTTCATCTTTACCTGCAACTGGTTTCTGTTTGATCCCAATCTTGTCAGTGAAAATAAACTCAGGTAACTGAGATAGTTTTGACATTTCCTTACTGGTTAAAATTCCTGGGGGAATGTAATAACCAATAGATGTGATACCAACGGTTTGTTTGCTCATCTATAATCCTCCCATGTTTCCTTTGAATATTTTCAATTTTTTAATATGGAAAATGAAAGGAATATAGTGATGGTTCTATTCAGAAATAATTTCCTTAAAGCTTTTATCATCGGCAATTTCATCAAAATCAATGTCAAATCCTGCATCTTCTTTATAACTGGGATTGAGTTCAATGGCTTTTTGCAGATTTGTCAATGCTAACTTTAGTTGTCTTTGCAGAGCATAGCAAGCGGCTTTATTATAATAAGCACTCCCATAGTTGGGATTAATTTCTAACGCCTTGTCAAAACTGGCGATCGCTTCGTCATCTTCTCCCAATCTGACCAAAGTATAACCGCGTTTATCCCACACCTTGGCAGAATTAGGATTAATTTTGATAGCTTGGTCAAAACTAGCCATGGCATCTTCATATCTTTCTAACTCTATCAAAGAAAGACCACGATTTAACCAAGCCACCGGATCATCACCCTTGACTTGAGTAGCTTGGTCAAAAGATGTAAAAGCCTGTTGATGCTGTCCTAGTTTACCAAAAGCCACACCGCGATCGCACCAAGCCTGGTGATAATCTGGGCGAATTTCAATGGCCTTGTCATAGGAAGTGATAGCATCTTGGTAACGTTGTAATCTTCCTAAAGTCAAACCCCGTTTTAACCAAGCCACGCAATTATCTGGCTGATTTTTCACCACCTGATTATAAACTGCGATCGCCTCGGTATATTTCCCTTGAGTAAATAAATCTTCTGCTTGTTGAAAGTCATCATTAACTGACTCTGAACCTTGTAGCTGCACCTGTGACTCTTCAGACTTGATTAATTCCTGTAAAATCATCTCCTGGCGATGTGCAGCATCCAACTGTAACTTAGAAAGTTGAGATCCAAAATCCCTCTCTAATTTTTCCAGCTTTTCCAGAATCAACAGCTTTTGCTCTTGAGCATGAAATTGTAAATCTGAAAATTGCTCTGTCAACTCCGCTGCTGATGCTTCTAAATTCGTAACAATTAGCGCTTTGCGGTTTTGAGCCTCCAACTGTAACTCAGATAATTCACCCGCAAATTCTGAATGTAATTCCGTCAGACTTTCCAGGAGAGTATCCTTATGTGATTCTACCCCAGACTGTAATACAGCGATTTGAGCCTTAAATAAATTTTCTAACTCCCTTAAACTATCTAGGGTTTTATCTTTTTCCTGTTGCGCATCTACCTGTAACTTTCCTAAACTCTCAAAAATATTATCTTTTCCTTGCCGAGCCTCAGACTGCCAGTTAGATATTTCTCCTTGAAATAATCTTTCTAATTCTCTAATATTCTCTAGAATATCATTCTTTTGGTTTTCAGCATCACCATATACTTTAATCAGATTTGCCACAGTGTGATCTTTCTCTGATTGAGTCTGAGACAGCAACTGAGAAAGTTCAGCCACAAATTCACTCCTAGATGCTTGTAAATCTTCCAGAGTGAGATTCTTTTGTTGTTCAGCCTCTAACTGCAAATTCTCTAGTTTATGGATAAAGTCAGACTCTAGATTCTCTAAACCTTCTATGATTCTATCTCTTGTTTGTTCTGCTGCTAACTGCAACTGAGAGACTTTGACTGTAAAATCAGACTCTAAATTATCTTCAATCTCTTTAATTGTCGTTTTTAATTCTCCTAGGATGGCATCTTTTGACTGCACCATTTCCGATGCTAAATTAGCTAAATTCTCTTGTTGTCTTTGTATATTATGTTGCAACTTCAAAAGTTCTGTTTCCAATTCACGATTTCTCTGTTTAGATTCTCCAATCAGATTTTCCGCATCTTGCTTGACAATAATCAGCTGGTTTTGGAGATTTTCTAACCCGTCTAGCTGTGCCATTGCTCTATGAACAATCTCACGAATTGCTACCCGGCGCAACAGCCAGAATAAAGCAATTACCGACACAGGAAATAAACTCAAGATCACTAACCACAGACTCCACAAGACATTTGTGTTATTGAAACCTGGCTCTACTCTCGCAGGAACTCGCTCTGGAGTAAGCTGTTGTGCTTGTAACTGAGAGAATTTTTCCGACTTCTGAGCAGATATTACCTCAGCCCTATTCAGTGCTGTGGAAACGGATGGCCTGGTTTGTCCAGTAGCAATACCAGCAGAGAGCAGCAAGGGCGAAAAGACAATAGCGCTTTTCAATATTAAAGTGAGGACAACTTGATTTTTGCGCTTCATAAGAACCATCCTGATTCTGGGGTCAGTTTTTTTGCAGTGGGTGGCTTATCTCCAATCTATACCAGAATTCAATTCTCACCGAAGACTTCCCCCGCGCAAGTCCCTAAATTAATTTATTGCGGGTAACCTGGTTGGTGGATCAGTCGGTTATGATATTATGGAGATGCTAAGTGCAAAGTGAGCGCACCTGTCTTAGAACAGAGACTAGGGAAGCCACAAACCCAAATATTAAATTAAGAGGAAATCATTATCGTAGTTAAAAAACAACTGATCAACTCCCAAATTAAATCCAATCAAGTCTACTTGATTGATCATGAGAATAATAACCGTGGTCTTGTTGATACCGCCGAGGCGCTACACCTAGCAGAAAGTGTAGAGCTTGACCTGGTTGTGGTGTCGGAAAGTAAAGAGGTACCGGTTGCCAAGATTGTCAACTATGGTAAGCTCCAGTATCAAAAGAAAAAACGTCAGACCCAGAGCGCTAGACCCACTGTCAAAGAGGTTCGCTTACGTCCCAATGTGGGTTTAGCCGATTACAATTTACGGATAGCACAAGCAACTCAATGGTTGAGCAAAGGCGATTCAGTCAAATTCGCCATTCGCTTACGAGGAAGAGAGCATCAACACCGCGAACAAGCAGGAGAAATGTTAGACCGCATTGTCAGCGCTCTGAGTGAGGTGGGAAAAGTCCAATCCCTCGATAAACGCTCACTAGTCCTTCAAGTAGTTCCAGCATAAACTACCCACATTTGGCTTGGCCTGAACTGTGGGGTTATACCCACCGACATCAATATGTTCCCTGAGCGCAGTCGAAGGAATATCAGGGGGAGGAGTTTAATGGGTCGGTACTTTTGAAGTTTACTACTACTTCATCCTTGAGTGGCTCTCACCGGTTCCATTCCAGATATTGATGACTTTTTGGAACCGTTCTACTCCGGTGATTTCGCCCCGTTGATAGCGGTTTTCTGTGGCTCTGATTTGTGCTGCTTCTAGGAGCGATCGCTTGGTGGGTGGAATCATTAAATCATCCAAACTAATGGACTTTACTAATTGGTTTTTTTTCTCTGGTTTTTTGATATAAGCAGCCGGTAGCGTTTGCTGATAAATTTAATTTAATAACCTTCAAAGTAGGCGACGGGCTGCGACACTAAGGGCGATCGTTAATATAAGTTTACCTGCTGTTCCACCAGCGGGGCTGTCCTTCACTTCTTCTCTGTGAGAATAGGTGTGGATTAATAACGCCTTCGCCAAATCTTGATGGTGTTATCGCTACTCCCAGAGGCTAAGGTTTTACCATCCGGGCTGAAAGCTACTGAATAAACCTCCCTTGAATGTCCAGTGAGGGTGACGATTTCCCGCCCCGTGGCGACATCCCACAATTTGATGGTTCTATCCCAACTCCCAGAGGCTAAGGTGCGACCATCCCGGCTGAAAGCTACTGAATGAACCCAATTTGAATGTCCGGTGAGAGTGGCGATTTCCTGACGTGTGGCGACATCCCACAGTTGGATGGTTCCCCTAATCCCAGAAGAAGCTAAGGTTGTACCATCCCGGCTGAAAGCTACTGAAGTGACGTAACCTGAATGTCCGGTGAGGGTGATGATTTCCCGCCATAAAAAGGGTTCATAAGCTTTTAAAGCCTCAATGACCTGAACAGACTTATTGTCTCTAGAGGACAGGAGATTATAAGCCGCATCCTTGACATCGGTTGATTCATCTGTGGTTAAAGCTTGGAGAAGTAAGTTAACCCCCTCATCCCCATAGTTGAGGGCTTGGGATATCGCATTTATCCTCACCTTGGGGTCAGGGTTCTTATATCTCTGCTGCTCCTCTTGGATTCCCCCTAAGACCAGGGCATTTTCTGGAGCGTTACTAGTACCACCTAGTAGTACATCAAATTCCCCTGGTTGTGGCTCGTTCATGATAGTTTACCACTGGTAGTTAATTTAGTCTTGGGGATATTATATAATGACGTATTACCCGATACTTGTTAGGTGGAAAGGTAATTAGGCGGGGTTTAAGCTTGAATGATTTGACTTTCTTCTACTGGCGATAATTATAGGGCGGATACTAAAACCTGTTCAGTGCTTACTTTCAGGTATCTTTGCAGCTAAAGTGAGTTTAAAATCTCAATTGCATCTTCATAATAGGCGGTATTACCTTGAGTGAGGTATAATTGCGCTGCTCTTTGGAGGTCTTCCCTGGCTTTGTTGATGTTTCCTAATTTAAGGTAAATATTACCACGATTGTAGTAAGCTTGAGCTAAATTAGGATCAACCGCAATGGCTTTGTTATAATCAGCTACAGCTAAATCCCATTTCTGCTGGTCATGGTAAACATTACCGCGATTGGTGTAAGCACCGGCATAATTAGGATTAAGTTTAATAGCTTGGTTGAAATCAGCCAGCGCTAAATCCCATTTTTGCTGGTTATAGTAAATAGTACCGCGATTTTTGTAAGCTAAAGCATCATTAGGATTAAGTTTAATAGCTTGGTTGAAATCAGCCAGCGCTAAATCCCATTTCTGCTGTCGAGTGTAAACAACACCGCGATTGAAATAAGCTTCAGAACTAAGAGGAGTAATCCATCTTTGTTTTACTAATTTTGTTTTTTTGTTATAAATAACTATTTCTTTAACATTGGCTTTTAAATTAAATTCTTTCTCCTTAACAATATAACTTGTATAACCTTGTGATCTATAACGCTGTGCGTAAGATATTGCCAGTTCTTCCTGAGCAATTGCAATAGATTCAATAAAATTTTCTACAATATTTCCCCCATAAATTCGTTGAGTTCTTCCAATGTTTAGTTTATCTATAGTTGATTGTTTAGTATTAACAAAAGGCAATACAAACTCGGATACTACAATAACTCCTAATTGCTTGTTAGATAATAACTGTTTTGCATCCGACCTCTTAAGAGAAAAAGAAAGCCCTTCTGATGGAAATTTAGAAATTATTTCTGTGGAATTTAACACGTCTAAGTTATAACTCTCAATTTCTTCGAGGTAATCAATACCTCTTCTGTTTTTTGACCGCCTTGATCTTCTATTGTCTTCTAGTTCTAAACGTCCAAATGATGTTAACTTAACTGTTAATAATTCTTGATCAGCATTATAACTTGTATTAAAACTCTTTTCTCCAATCTCTATATTATATGTATTATTTATATTAATACCTTTTCTTTCTAGATTTACCGAGAAAATATTAAGTAATCTGCTCAATCTTGCTTCATGCTCAGATGTGGTTTCAAATTGTGTTTTGTTCGGATTCTTACTTACAAAATTATTTATTTCCTGTAAAAAGGACTGAGTAATATATTTGTAATTACTAGGAAATATTTTCTGGTTTTTGTTACTTTTAACTTGAAATTGGTCGTAACCTGTTATGCTATTTTCCTTTGCCATCTTCTGAGATGACTGTATTTCTAGATTAATTTTCTGGTATTTTCCTGGTTCAGGTGTTAACCCCAAGGGGGTGGGAATTTCTTCCACACAACCGGGGTAGGGAGTTGAGGGACAAGTAAAGCTGTTTTGATTGGTTTGACTCCAAGTGGGGGTAGCACTGAGGGTGAATGTCAGTGTTGTTAAGGCTACAGCTTTAGTTAGTCCTATTATTTCCATGGGTTTATCCTTTGATGGTTGAATATTTAACGGTATGCGTACTTATAAGAAGAAACAGCAAAAGTTTAAATAGATGAAATTTATAATACCACGCTCAAATGGAGATAATAAAATAAATGTGTCATTTATTTTATTCACCCTCAGTAATACTATTTAGGTAATCTTGTCATCTATCTAAAGATAGATTTTTGAGAATATAAAAATTTTAGAGTAGTATTGACCCCACCCCCAACCCCTCCCCTTACAAAGCTATTCATTACCCACATTTTTCTTAACAATCTTGAAACATTTATGTGGCAACGGTTTCAAGGCTTGAAAATTTCCCTACTCTTGACAAAATGTACCTTATTCTTCTTGATAAAACCCTTATTTTATTGAGAATCATCAACGGAGGATTAAGGTTTGGGGGTTTGCGAGCGATCGCTCTCACGAATGTTAAGAAAGATCCGGGTAATGGATAGCCTTACAAAGGGAGGGGGGTATATGGAATGGCGATCTGCTTACAGCAGCACTGACGCGATCTGCTTGCAGCAGCGCTTCGCTATCGCCTTTAACACCAGCGCTTCGCGATCGCCTTACAGCAGCACTTCGCTATCGCCTTTAACACCAGCGCTTCGCTATCGCATCCGGTCAAGACCATCCAATATATGATCTTCGGTGTCAGATTTATCTGACTTTAGCTTTCAGACGGGGGTTTCTAACCCCCGGCTCCCCGTGTAGCATCAATTAGACGAAACAAGTTAAAATTGATCTAAGAGGTAAGCTATATGTAAAAAACAATTCCAGAAATTTATTCACAGAATACTTGCTTTATTCAATCATCAGGAAAAATCATCATGGGAAAATCAGCCCTAAAGCTAATCACAGTTGATGAATTTATTGCTGAATACGGCGATCAAGAAAATTACGAACTAATTGATGGGGAATTAATCGAAGTGGAACCAACCGGACCCCATGAGCAGGTATCATCCTTAATTGGGCGCAAACTTAACGTAGAAATTGATCATCAGGACTTACCATACTTTATCCCCCATCGCTGCTTAATTAAACTATTAGGAACAAATACAGCATTTCGTCCCGATGTTATTGTCCTAGACCAAACACAACTAATCAATGAGCCATTGTGGCAACAAGAACCAGTCATTACATCAGGTAAATCTATCAAACTAATAGCTGAAGTCGTCAGTACAAATTGGCAAAATGACTACGCCCGTAAAGTCGAAGATTACGCCTTACTGGGTGTCTCGGAATATTGGATAGTTGATTATTTGGGTATAGGTGGTAGAGACTATATTGGTAAAATCAAGCAGCCTACTGTTACAATTTGTACACTATTAGAGGATGAGTATCAAAAGCGATTGTTTCAAAACAACGATCAATTGGTATCCTCCATCTTTCCTAATTTGCAATTAACAGCAAAACAAGTCTTTACCGCTGGAGTATCCCCATACAATCAGGACTTACGCAAAACACAACAAAAGTAGGGGTAATTCATGAATCACCCCTACATCAGAACCAGGTTTTTAGTCCAATCTTACTTAAGTCCTATTTAAGTCTGGCTTTTTTTGCTGAAGTATCAAAAGTTTCTATGTTTATATTGAAGTTGTGAAGAACATTTGTTAGATGGTAGCGTCTACTTGGGATAGCGGTTCAACGTTACCCTGACTATGAAGCATCAACAGAAATTAGCTTACAGCTTGACCTCATTAATCAGAGGATGTTTAATATCCAACTTTATTACACCTGATTCTGCCATTCTTGCAGCACCACCGAGAAAACCAGACAAAACCGTAAATTGTGACATTTTAGTTGTGGGTGGGGGACTCTCTGGTGTAGCTACAGCTTACGAGGGGTTACTAGCAGAAAGCAAAGTCTGCATCACAGAAATTACTGATTGGTTAGGGGGTCAAATTTCTTCCCAGGGAACATCTGCATTAGATGAACGCCCCACCCAACGCAGTCGCCAATTTTATTCTCGCGGCTACTTGGAATTGCGAAATCGCATTGAACGCAAGTATGGTAAACTAAACCCCGGGGAATGCTGGGTAAGTGACTCTTGTTTTTTGCCTCGTGATGCCCACACGATTATCAGTCATATGCTCAGAGATGCCGAAAGAAAGGGGAAAGGCAAGTTAGAATGGTTTCCCAATACAGTAATTAAGGATTTAGAAATTACACCCTCTACAGTTGACGGGGGTGGACAATTAATTAGTAGTGCGATCGCCATTCAACATCAACCAGTCCCAGGCGCACCACCTCATAACACCTTCACCTTATCTCAAACCATTGAAGATGCTTACCGTTACCAAAACTCATCTCGGTTTACTAAAAACATCATTCGCTTAGTTCCCCAAAACACACAAGGGAATTCTCCCAAATGGTACATCGTAGACGCTAGCGAAACCGGTGAAATGATCGCCCTGGCCGATGTTCCCTACCGTTTGGGTATTGACCCTCTCTCCCACCTCGAACCCTCTTCCTCCAGTACCAAAAACAATCCTTATTGTACCCAAGGCTTCACTTACACCTTTGCAATGGAAGCCACTAAGGAACCACAACCCCAGGAAATGCCCCCATTCTATCCACAGTATGCCCCATATTTTAGTTATGAATTACAGCGGTTGGCAAACTTTGACCTAGTTTTCACCTATCGCCGCATTTGGAGCCAGCAGCGGGGACAACTTGTAAGATTTGGAGGTGTAAGGTTTTCGGCTCCCACACCAGGGGATATCTCCATGCAAAATTGGACTTGGGGTAACGACTATCGCCCTGGAACCCCTCAAGATAACCTAGTTTACACTCGCCAACAGTTGCAAGCTACTGGACAATTACAACCCGGCGGATGGATGGGGGGACTACGAACCGAAAGCCTCCGCAAAGGTGAAGAAAATGCACTAGCCTACTATTATTGGTTAGTTGCTGGGACTACAGATTCACAACTTGGTACAGGTGTCAAGCAGCAACACACAAATCACCGTTTTATATCTGGGTTCAATTCCCCCATGGGAACAGCCCATGGCTTATCCAAATATCCCTATATCCGGGAAGGACGACGCATTATTGGCCGTCCCAGTTGGGGACAACCCGGAGGTTTTACCATTTGGGAAACTGATATTTCTCGCCGCAACTACAACGATGACTATTATCGTCGTACACTTCCTGCTGATATGTACCGCCGGTTACAAGCAACACTGGCTGGCTTAGAAGCCATATCCGTCATTATAGGTACAAAGCCACCGGAACAGGTAATACGGCGCACTCGTTCCACTATTTTCCCTGATTCTGTAGGTATTGGTCACTATGCCATAGACTTTCATCCTTGTATGGAGAAAAGCCCCCCAGAAAAGCCCGGTAATAGAGAACTTACCGGAGAAAGGCGGGGTGCTGGTGCTGCTTATCCCTTCCAAATTCCTCTCAGAGCCATGATTCCCCAGAAAATCGACAATTTGCTGGTAGGAGGTAAAAGTATCGCCACTAGTCACATTGCGTCCGCTGCTTATCGGGTACACTCCTTTGAATGGTCTGCGGGTGCTGCGGCGGGTACTACTGCGGCTTTTGCCTTAAAAAATCAAGTTGCACCTTACCAACTGGTGAACAATTTACCCAGTCCAGAACCACAATTAGAGGCTCTCAAACGTCTATTAGAGCAAAATGGCAACCCGACAGCTTTTCCTGATACTTCAATTTTTAACGAAAACTGGGATAATTGGCGTTAATCTCACAAGGTTTCTTGAGGATTTGGGATGGGGAATTTTCCATTCCCCACTCCCTAGTCCCTGGACAATAGACTAAACTAGTAATTTGTAGGTGTAGATTTGTAAAATCCTGTTGGCTAACTGTTTTATGGTTACAAGAATTTCAGCAGCTGTATACGGCGCAGGTACAGCACCAACTGTAGATCCTGGACGGACTACTCAAGTCACTCGTAAAACTTATCCGAATTATAAGGTGATTGTTTTAAACGATGACTTCAATACTTTTCAACACGTTTCTGAGTGTTTGATGAAGTATATTCCCGGAATGACGGGTGATCTGGCTTGGGATTTGACCAATCAGATACACTATGAAGGCCAAGCTATTGTCTGGGTAGGTCCCCAAGAAATGGCGGAACTATATCATCAACAGCTGCGTCGGGCTGGTTTAACAATGGCTCCCTTAGAAGCGGCTTAATTATTATGGGTAAACCCGCGAAAGACGCTTCTGTTAAAGATGGCAGATTAGTCTGGAATCACTCAACTCATATTTCTGGCCTCATCCCAATTTTAGAACGTCTCTGTCTGCAGGATGGGATTCAAACTGTCACCCCTGGTGTTATTGGGCGGGCTAAAGGTCACTGTCCGAAAATGCAACTGCGTGTATCTGTACCTATTCGGGGTGGTTATAAGGTCATAGCCCGTCAGGGTAAAACTGTACAAGAGGTTTTTATCCTAACCACTTTAGATCAGGATAAATTTCAACATACCCTTGCGATCGCCATGAGAACTAAATCAGCTTCATAGTCCATTGTTAACTATTGCCTATTCTTCCACACGGCGGACTGAGAACTTGTGTAATGGCAAACTCAGGACACAAGAAAAAGTCAGAAAATACGACAAAGCAATAGTGATTTTCACAGACATGAGCGCGGTTTCCCAGTCAGGTAAAATCAACTTCTCAATACCAAAAGCAAAACAGTAAACTAGCCAGTAAGAGAAGCTCATTCTCAAGAGAATTTTCTCTGTTTCTTCTAGATTATCTTTTGGCTGTTTGGGATCCCAAAGTAATAGCAACCCTGCAATACAAGCAAAAAAGGATAGACAAACTACAAATTCATGGCACATTAAATTCATTGAATGCATCTGAATTGCTCTAATATTCTCCTGTTGAGATTCAGTCTAAAGGAATAATCTCGCCACCCCCAAAAAATATTTACAAACTGCAATAGAAGACTGTAATTAGTTTTAAGTATTGCTACAAAAGTTGTATTTACATTAATAATAATTTTTGCTACAATCTCAGCTAAAATCTAAATAGATGGGCACTGCTGCCTAGGAGAGGTTTTAACCAGCACCAATATTCACCAAGGTGCTAAAACCATCACCCCAAGTAATCAGATTAAGCAATGCCATTTCTTTGGGTCAGAAATTTTAGTTGATGATACATACAGCTGATCTGCGGTAAATTTGCACCAGCTGCTTGGGCTTTTCGTAATGGGTTACCGAAAATCGCTTCTACCTCTAGAGGACGGCCTTCATCATAGTCAATTTTCATGCTGGTACGGTAGGGCTTCATCTTCACAGTATAATTCAGCATGGTTTGAATGAAGCTATCAGGGATAACTCGTCCCGAGGTTTTCGCCCCAGCTGCTACTTCATTCATTAATTGTTCAACTAATATCCGGGTGTGAGCATCTGTCATTAATTCGTCTGTTCTAGCATTGAGAATAACCGAAAGTCCATTGTATGGTATATTCCACACCAGTTTTTGCCAACGCGCTAGCAGTAAGTCTGTGGCTAATTCAATGGTAATACCAGCAGTTTCAAAGTCATTAGCAACATATTGTATTCTTTCTGTTAGAGGAGCGGGATCATATTTAGGGGTATATTCCCCCAAAGTAATTTTTCCATAGTCTAAGTGTCGAATATGTCCGGCTCCTACTTTATTGGAACACAGAAAACATAAGCCGCCGATAACTTGAACATTCTTGACTATTTGGCTAATATCCTCTTCTACACCCAATCCATTCTGCAATACCAATACTACGCCACCATCTTTTACCAGGGGGGGTAATAATTTCGGTAGTAAATGGTTTTGAGTTGTCTTGAGTGCCACTATTACTACATCACATTGTGGCATCTGTTCCACATCATTATAGGCCTTAACTTGGGGAAGGGTAAAATCACCGTCTTTAGATTCGATCAATAAACCAGATTTGCTCACGTGTTCGTAATCACTCTTGAGCAGAAAGTGGACATCGTAACCAGCTTGTTGCAATTTAGCGCCATAAAACCCACCTAAAGCACCAGTCCCGAGGATAGCGTATTTGCGATCGCAAACTGGTGTCAAGGAATCGCACATCTGTGACACACAGAATTCTTTGAGCATAATTATAAATGTATACTTAACTTTTTGTAATAAAATTTTAACCTATTTGAAAATAATTGAAATTTTGCTCTTGCTCAGGGAGAGGATGATGTTTTAGGACTTATGTACCTGTGACATAAAATTATTATTCCTATGATAATTTCTAGGAAAAACTTTAAATTATATTACATGAGTGGAGTAATCACTTCAGGCATATGCTAAGGTAAATTCAAATGTCTAAAAATACGTTCATTCTTTATTTTTAAGACGTTGACATTAATACCACCAAATTGATGCTTGATTTCAACGCCTTAGCTGAGTTCTCCCGTGACAATTGCATCGGCATTTGTGCATTTCTAGTCCCAGCCAACTTGATTACCTCCTTACTGACCATCATCCTCACAGTATTGCGTCGCCCAACACATCAAGTGTGGAAATCTGCGGGACTTGCTAGCATATTCGCCTTAGCGATGGTATTCCATGTATTTACTTGGTTCATCATTGGCGTAGTCATGTTACCTACTTATATATTGCTCTCCCTAGCAATTAGCGCCTTGCTAAGTAATTTAGCAGCCATTCTTTGGCAAAAGCGCCAGATCGGGAGTCATAGTCAGGCTCAAAACGCTTGATAGGTTTTGCAGCCATCTTGACACTCCCACTGCTGAAAGCACGTGGGATTGTTGCTTCATCCAGCCAACCTACTTAGAGGAGTTTCCTCTCATTCCCAGAGGTTATTCTGTCTACAAGCTTTAGGTTATGCGTGCCATACATCAGCCTTTAATTTTAGAATAATGTTTAAATCAAGTCAATACTGAATTGCTCAATGTACCATTAGGTGCTATGTATTCATTCCCCGGCTAAAAGTCAGTGGGCTTTGGTGCTTTTATGTTTGTAAAAGATAGTTCCCCACTCTTCAAATAGGGAAAAATTAGGCATTGCAGCACCTGAATATGAGATGCCAAAATCACATCTCTTTAAATCTTGTTATTAAGTAGCAACACCTTTAATCGTGTATCCCGCCCAATAGTAAGGATGACTGTAAAGTTTTTCATGGGGAACAGTTTCAATACTTCTATATAAAGCTGCTAAATCAACTTCAAGTGTTCGTTCATCAGCAGTGAGATGATTTCGTAAGTCTTCATACCATTTTGTGAAATCATCCCCAGTCAGTTCTTTTAACCATAATGTTGCTTCATTTAAAGCCCTAACTGGGGATTTATTGATTTGTAGTCTTCTATAGAACTCAATCATCACTAAGGCTCTAGCAGATGATTCTACCGTCCATAGGCTACTTACCACATAAGGTACTCCTCCACAAAGAAAACCACTGGCTAAATCCACATATTCCCTGGTAATATTCTGGTGTTTAGTTACTGCACTTTCACCAGCCGCAAGAGTAACCAATTGATAACTATTTAAATTGCGATCGCGGATTTCTTCTAAGGTGATTTTATCTTCATCTACTAATACTAATGCAGATGTTTTTGGGTCATTGTAACAGTTGATAACACTGCCAGAAAAGTGAAAAATACTTTTATTAAATACAGCATTTTCTACTAAACTTTTGGTAGCATTAGCTCCCTGGATTAGTTGCGAGTTATTGAACATTTTGCTAATAATTTCAGCTTCCAATTGACCAAATTCTAGCGGAGGATAATTCGTGCTTTTCGCAGATTCGACACCAAGGAATATAGGATGCAGCAATGGCGATATACTTTGAGCTTGGACAGACAAACCTGTTTGGACACTGGGTAAATAGCTAATAGTCAACTTACTTGGTAATTCTTCCCGGGAGGGCGAAGACAGAGAAAAAAGGGCATGGAGAGGTAATCTATGTAAGTCCCGATGGGGAATTAAAATGACTTGGGTGATATCTTTGAGTTCTTGTATAACTGTGGAAATCTGGAGAATATTTTGGAGTTTCCCCAGCTTTTGTGTCATATCCACTCGCCAAACATGATGACTTCTGCTGTGTTGGTCTTCGCCTTGAGTCAGATATTCTTGGTATGAGTGATGCCAATCTTCCAGCCAACGTTCAAATTTAATTAAGCGTCTTACAGCTTCCGCTAGAGGTACTTCATCCACAAGCAGGGATTTTTCTTCTAAGTATGTTTTAACTACATCTTGTATGGGTGTAAAGACTAAAATGGGTGATGGCGCCTGATGTTTAATAATGAAGGTATGTAACGCCACCGGGCTAATATGCCAGTAAATAATTGCTGTGTGGGGATTGAGCAGTTGTTGAACCGAAGTGTAGTAGTGTGTATAAGTGTGTTCATGGGAATCAAATAATAGCCAATTTAAACAAGAATTTTTGCCCTGTTCTGCCATTTCCCAAGCTTGTACCAACTCGCCGCACTCTACCGCTAAATCAACTCCTAATTGAGCAATTCCGCTAAATTTGAGGGCTAGTTGTCTTCTACTCTCCTCAGAAGGAGTTGGTGAAATTAGTAATTGTGTTAATAAATCAGTGGCTTGTTGCTGTAGTTCTTGTGCTTGTGCTGTTTGACCTATGGCTAAATATGTTCTAATCAGAGACTGCAAAACCTCTAAATGCAATTCGCTAAACTCTGGTGTTGTTAAGGTTAACAGTGCTTGATTGTATTCAGCTATGGCTTGAGACCAATAATAACGATTTCTGGGCAGTTTTTTGCCTAAATCGTAATAAGTGTTACCTTTTTCTATATGCAATCTACCCCAACCTTCTGGATGGGTATCTGGCTGAATATATTTCAACCCTTCCTCTAAGCTGGCTAGTCTACCCTCATAGCCGCCCCGCTGCAAGGCAGGATTTTGTTTGGCGATCCCTGTTAAGGAACTTAACGGTATTTGGGTAGGTAAATGGCCCACAGCTGTCGCTCGACCAATCCAAGCTTCCCAGTAGTCAAGTTTAACTTCTAAGGCGTGGTCGTAGGAAATGATCGCTTTGGCAAATCTGGCTAAATAAAACAGCGCCAGCCCCTGGTTATGCCAAGCTAAGTGAAAGTCTGGTTTGATAGCTATGGCCCTCTCATAGGAAGCGATCGCTTCTTCTATATTTCCTAACCTTTCCAAGGCAATGCCCCGATTATACCAAGCTAAGTATAAATCTGGTTGGGTGGCAAGTGCTTGATCCCAGGAGGCGATCGCTTGGTTCCAATTTCCTAAATTAAATAATACTACGCCTCGGTCAATCCAGACCTCATGAAAGTCGGGTTGAATGGCGATGGCTTTGTCGTAAGAGGTGATAGCCTCTAGATATTTCTCATCTATAGCCAAGGCTATACCTCGGTAATACCAGGTATATGGGTCTTGTGGTTCTAAATCCAGGGCCTGGTCATAACTAGAAATTGACTCGCCGATTTGTCCCAATTTTAGCAGCGCTAAACCTTTACCAGACCAAGCCTCCGGATTTTGGGGCTGAATTTCTATAGCTTGGTTAAAGGAGGCGATGGCCGCTTCAAATTCTCCTAATTCACCTAAAGTCACACCGCGATTATACCAAGATTTGTAATGATTGGGTTTTAATGCTACGGCTTGGTCATAAGAGGCGATGGCTTGTGCAAAATCTTCTAAATGAAATAAAGTTAAACCCTTGTTAAACCAATATTCAAAAGCATCAGGTTTGATTGCTATGGCTTGATTATAAGAAATTACCGCTCCTACCAAATCACCGGTTTTCCCTTGCTGAAGACCTTGATAAAAGTACTCTTGCGCTTGCATGTCATCGGAATCAGCAATAATAGCCGGTGAGAGATAATCTGCTAGCTGTTGGACTAAATTCATATTCTCATGCAGCTGCACGAACAACTCATGTAAGGTGTGCGCTACATTTGCATCTAAATTAACCAATAAATCTTGCCAATTTTCAGGAGAAGATACTATTGCCCCTCCTGTTTCTGACTTGATCATCTGAGGTTTTTCTCTTTGTGACTCCCAGAATATTGCCCTTAAATTGGCGATTACATCTTTCTCAAATGGGCTGGGCAGATTTGGCGCTGTGATTGTGGTTTCTTGATTTGTATATTCCGAGGTCACTTCTTCGGTATTGTCAGTCAATCTTTCTGAGGGAGAATCAAGGCTTGTTGCTCCTGTCGCCTGATATTCTTCTGTATCTATGGCTTGGCCCCGCCAGCCTTGAGAATCCCATAAAAACTCGCCATGGGTAGGGATTAACTCTTGTCCTCCAGAGTCCAGTGGCATATTTAATATTTCACGGCTTCTAGTTTCACTCTGTTTGCCATGTTCACCCCATCCTCCCGTTAACAAGCGGATACCAATTTCGTCAGCAAGTTCACTCACCTTGCCAATTCCCATCTGCCCTAGTTGTATCATCTGTCTTGCTAACTGACGATTGGACTGTGGTGATAACAGCAACTTTTCGCCAAACATCACCAACCAATTTATCCAGCGATCAACACTGATACGATTCTCCATGCGTTGTAGATACTCAATCGCCCATTGTTTTCCGCGTCCTTGTTGTACACCTTCCAATAACTGGGTAAACAAAAATTCTAGATCTGCATTAGTTAGCTCAGGTAGTGGTTGTGCCACCTCAGATCCCCCTACCGTATTGAACGATGGAGTCGACTTATGACCCATGGGGTGCTTGAAAAACTTGTTAAGCCGCTGGAATAGCTGCGTGAGCATCTGTAACACTTTCCGATTTTGTCTTACGTGACATACTACCGTAACTGAATTTTTTTGAGAAATTCAGTGTAGGCTTCTCATCCAATCCAGCTAGTGCAGTGCCTAGGCCATGCAGGCTATCGGAGACGATGAGCTTTGTTTTAAGTCCACGCAATGCCCTAGCGCCGACTGTAGATTTCTTAGCGATACTTTTTCGCTAACTAATGTTCACAAATACATAATTTGTGATTCTCTCTTAACCAAGGCCTATCAACCAATGCGCGCAGATAAATTCCTCGCGCACCATTCAACCCGCAATTTATGATTTTATCATCTATCCTAGATTTGATGATTTTAGACCCTCCTAGATTGTTGATAATTTCGCCAGTCCAACTTACCGTTTTTGATGTGTACGCTTCGTTTAGATCAACTACTATTTTGTCATATTCCTTAGCTTTGTGTTTGATGAACTGTTTGAATTTGTACTGGCTTAAAGTAAGCATTTGTCGGACTGACTTCGATCTAATTCTTCTCTTGGCTTTTCTAGACATAACAGATATCTCGAAAGTAGGAAGCAGAATTACATCAACCCAGCCCCTTACTAATAATCGCAATCCAAGTGGATAGAGGCTTATCATACACCCATAGGGGTGAAGTTAACCATATTTATATTTATCGCCCATCTCCCCATCACCGCTTAACTCCGATCTGTATTTGATTGACTAGCAGCATAATGTTGATTGATTAGTTCCTGGACAATCAACTGTGGATCGTCTGTTTCAATAGCCAGTTGCTGGGCAATTTGCTGGCGTAAATTCTCATCCTGCTGTAACATGACTAACAGCTGATCTAGGGTGACTGTTTGGGTTACTCCCTTGGTGGGTACAGTTGTGTTAAGGGCATCTGGTCCGTCATATTCCCATATTGGTTCCCTGGAAAGGCGTGTTAACAACTGCATTCCCACTTCATAGGCAACTTTTCCCACTTCACCAACACCCAACTCACCCAGATGCACTAAGCGAGCGGCTAATTCATTATTCGGCGTAGGTGATGCTAGCAATCTTTCGCCAAAGCGGCGTAACCATTGTATCCAATTTTCAGTAGAAACACGGTGTTCAAGATTATCTAGCCATTTTTGCGCCCAATCTTTTCCTCTGGCTTGATGGACACCTTCTATCAGTTCGTTGAACAGAAACTCTAAATCGCTATCTGTTAGCGGTGGGGCTGGTCTTGGTGCTAAATCATCTTCCGTATGGGAGTGAGTTCTTTGTCCGCCAAACCACCTACTAATTAGACCCTTCAACCATTGAATTAACCGCCTGAGCATTTTGTGCTACACCATTGAGTATTGTTGACCATTATACCAGCACAGGCAAGGCGATCAACACGCCCACAGACCAGCGCGAGGGAGTGTCAAATATACACAACCCATGTCCAAAAGTTTAAAATAGTTTAATCCCAAACTCGACTGGGTGCTGCTAACCAAAATTGAAAGGCACTAAAGTCTTCTATCCATGTCTTACGAACCCCTCCACCACAAGTATCGCCCAAAGAGTTTTGTAGAATTGGTCGGACAAGAGGCGATCGCTACCACCCTCACCAACGCGATTCGCACAGCTAAAATTGCCCCAGCCTATTTGTTTACTGGACCGAGAGGTACGGGAAAAACTTCCAGCGCGCGGATTCTGGCTAAGTCCCTAAATTGTCTCCACAGTGATCAGCCCACTGCTGAACCCTGTGGAGTGTGCGATGTTTGTCAAGGTATCACTAAGGGTTATTCCCTCGATGTGATAGAAATTGATGCCGCTAGCAACACTGGTGTCGATAATATCCGTGAGCTGATTGAAAAGGCGCAGTTTGCACCAGTACAGTGTCGCTACAAGGTTTATGTGATCGATGAATGTCATATGCTCAGTACCGCAGCATTTAATGCGCTCCTGAAAACATTAGAAGAACCACCAAAACACGTAGTTTTTGTGTTAGCCACAACAGACCCCCAGCGAGTATTACCAACAATTATTTCACGCTGCCAAAAATTTGACTTTAGACGTATTCAGTTAGAGTCCATGGTGAAGCATTTAAGTGCGATCGCCCGTCAAGAAAATATTCATATTTCTCCTGATGCTGTCACCTTGATTGCTCAAATCGCTCAGGGAGGATTGCGAGATGCGGAAAGTTTACTAGACCAATTAGCGCTGGTGACTGGTGAAGTCACCCCGGAGAAAGTTTGGGATTTGGTTGGTTCAGTCAGTGAACAAGACTTACTAACGCTATTAAAGGCGATCGCTCAAAACCAACCAGAAGCAGTTTTAGATTGCAGCCGTAAAATCCTTGATAGTGGACGGGAACCCCTAATTATTCTGCAAAATCTCGCCGCCTGCTATCGGGACTTACTCATAGCTAAAACAGCACCTAACCGCCCGGATTTAGTTACCTGTACCCAGCAAACCTGGATAGCACTGGTTGAATTTGCCCAGCAACTAGACATGACGATCATTTTACAGGGGCAGCAACACCTGCGCACAGCGGAACTACAAATTAAAAATACCACCCAACCGCGCTTGTGGTTAGAGGTGACATTATTAGGTTTATTACCCAGTGCTAATCTTCAAATCCAAACTGTGATTACACCTCAGCCAGTGAATCCGCCAGTTGTAGGTACAAATTATTACCCTGTTGTTTCTCCACCACCTCAGCCCACGAATCAAAATACCACCCTTAACCCAATATCTTCACATCAGCCCACAAGTGAAAATAGCACGGCTCATCCACCCACCATCACACCACAACCTCTCACTTCCCCACCAGCAAGTGGAACTACTAACCCTCCTTCTAGAGAGAAAGTGACCACACCATCAGAGTGTGACTTAACTCAAGTTTGGCAACAGGTACTTGTGAATATTCACATACCTTCCCGCAGAGCCTTACTTGGTCAAATGTGCCAGATAATAGAGTTTAATGGGAACTTGGCTCGTATTGCGGTCAAAGGTACTTGGTTAGACGCACTCAAATCTGATCTACCGATGATTAAGGCTGCTTTCCAAGAGATTTTTCAGCGGCAAATCGAAGTTTATCTCGAAAAAGGAACTTCTTCGACTGGTAACGCCACAAGAACAAATCCTCAACCAAAAAATTATACTCCCGTTGAGCAACCACCAGCAGCCAAATACAATCAACTTGTGTCTGACGCACCGCCGCCAGCTACACCCAAACCAGCACCAAGCAAAACCGAATCAACCACAGGTGTACATAAGGTGCAAACCTTGTCCCCGCCACAAATACCCACACCTCCGGCTGATTGGGGAACCGAAGAGGTGGAAAGCGCAGCCCAGCGTCTAGCTCAATTCTTTGATGGGCAAATTATCCGCCTCACAGGGGATGCATTAGACTTGCCTGAAACCATGACTATATCTGAGTGGATGGACGAGTCAGAACTTGATGACGAATAAAAAAAATCCATCCAAATTTAAATTTGGAAATGGATTTTCAGTGTTAACTTGGCTGCAAAAAACTAGTTACCGGTTCCTGAATGCACGGTTTTTACCCATTTTAGACGTTTTGGTCTGAGGGACATCCGAGCAGTGGTACTGCTCATCACAACTAACCAGTGCAACATATACAAAGCACCACGTAGTGTTTGTAACAGCAACAGGAAAGATGTAGAAATATTAAATTTCTCATCTTGACGTATGCGCTTCAGTCCGGCAAACATACCCACAACAGACATACCCACGGATAGTGTAGTTACCGATCCTAAAATTGGTAGACGATGCCGAGCCAGGGCCATGAATAAATCTGGAATTGCTGCTGTGGGTAGGATATACATACTCAACATAAACATGAGCATATCCCAGGTTTTTCGCGTACCCATGCGGTTTCTCACAATTAGATCCCAGTAATCTAAATAGCGTTGATAGCCGCCTTCTGCCCAACGATTGCGCTGATGCCAAAGGGCGATGGCATTTGTGACACCCTCTTCCTGCACAGCTGGGCAAAATGTACAGTCAATATCCCATTGGTTTAAATGTAGGCGCAAAGTCAGATCCAAATCATCCGTGATGGTTTCTTCATTCCACCCGCCACAACTTTCTAAGGCTGTACGCCGGACAAATTGACCATTACCGCGGAGTTCGCCAATACCACCCAGGGCTACACGTTGCTGCTGAAACCAGGTATCCAAAGCCATTTCTGCCATCTGACCTTGAGTCCAAAAATTTTCTTTGGCGTTAGCGATGGCTTTTCGCACCTGCACCGCCCCCACCTTTTCTCGTTGGAATAAAGGTACCACCTTGAGCAATAAGTCTGGCACTACCTGAGCATCAGCATCAAACACTGCGACAATTTCGCCCTTAGTCAATGGCAATACCTGATTTAATGCTCCTGATTTGCCGCCACTAGCTTGTGGAGAACGTCTGATAACCTTGAGTTGCTGATATTCTTGGGCTAGTTGGGCTAAGAGTTCCGGTGTCTTATCTGTGCTGTTATCGTCAATTATCCAGACTTCATATTGCCCACCTGGATATTCCAGATTGCAAAGATTCTTGACTAACTTGCCAATAACGGCTTCCTCATTTTTTGCAGCTACTAGCACAGATACACAGGGAAAATCTCCCTGGATGTTTTTGGCATAGCGCCGGGGTCTAGCAAATACCACCACTAAGGCATGAAATCCTAGAAGAGTGGTCAGTCCTAGAATCAATATTGAACCCCAAGAAGCTAAATGCAGAGCGATTGTACCGCTCCACACTACAGTCAACATGAGAGCAGCTTTGCGTCTACGTCCTTGAAACCGGGATGGTAGAGACATGGGATCCACCTCTACCACTAACTCCTGCTGATCTGCCGAGGGATCGGATAACACAGAGTTAAGTGGGTCAAGCTCTTCGTAATAATCATCTTCGGGCCAGGAATTCGCTGGCATAGGTTACTTGATTCAAAAACCAGTTGTTATACAGCTGAAAAAAAGCAAGGAATCCAACACTTGAGAGCGCTGATTTCTGCTTTTATTGCTTCAGCTTCTTTGTTAAAAGCCAATGCATATTAATTGTAACCGAATTTTTAACATTTCTTAGCACCAAATTTGGAGTTTCAAAGTATTTTGGATGATTTATTAGGTTTAGGTTTTACAGTGACCAGCCCCAAGAAAGTAGATTATGGGGAACTGTACCTTGTGAGCACTCCACCCTGTTGCCGTAACCCACTAAAATTAGTAAACACCTTCCTTTTGCAATTAGGAGTGCATGTGTGCCACAATCTGCTAAATGTTTGCTGATTGGCTCAACTGAGATTTATAGTGGTAAATCTGCAACTGTTTTGGGTTTGTCTCATCAGCTACAGCAAAAAGGACTAGATATTGCCTACGGTAAACCCCTGGGCACTTGTTTTAGTGCATCTGGCGGAACCTTAGTTGAGGAAGATGTCCAGTTTATTGCTCATAGTCTGAACTTACCAAAAAACCGTGTTGCGGCCACAATACTGGCTTTGGATGAGGTCAATGTCCAAAGACGCTGGCGCGGCGAAGACAACACCAATTATCGGCAGTTATTAAAACAGCAATATTTGCAAATTTCCCAGGGAGATTTAGTGTTGCTAGAGGGACCAGGTGATTTGACACAAGGCAGTCTGTTTGATTTGTCCTTGTTACAGGTTGCTGAGACGTTAGATGCGGCTGTACTGTTGGTAACACGTTATAGTTCACTGCTCTCAACTGGGGCGTTATTATCTGCCAAGCGGTATGTGGGCGATCGCTTGGTGGGAGTTGTGATTAATGATATCCCTAGCGAACAATTAGAAATAGTTGACGCTCAATTATGCCCGTTTCTAGAAAAGCAAGACATCCCTGTATTGGCCACATTGCCGAAAAGTGATTTACTCCGCAGTGTCAGCGTTGGTGAACTGGTAAACCAGTTAAAGGCGGAAGTTCTCTGTCGTCGAGATCGCTTGGATTTGATGGTGGAGAGTTTGGCAATTGGGGCAATGAATGTCAATGCGGCTGTGAAGTATTTCCACAAACGCCGAAATATGGCAGTAGTCACAGGAGGCGATCGCGTGGAAATTCAACAAGCCGCCCTAGAAACCTCTACACAATGCCTGATTTTGACTGGACAGCTGCCACCACCTGCCTTTATTCTCAGTCGTGCTGAAGAGCTAGAAATCCCCATCCTATCGGTTGACTTAGATACCCTAACCACTGTGGAAATTATCGACCGGACCTTTGGTCAAGTACGGGTACATGAACCCATCAAGGTTCACTGCATTCGCCAGTTGATGGCCGAGAATTTTGACATTGATCGCTTGTTATCTAAACTAGGCTTAACTGCCCCAGGGACATTAGCTTAAGTGAAGCTGGAATCCCCCGTGTTTAGGCGTGGGGAGTGTCCAGCAGCTATTGAGCTACTGAAGCAAACATCATAAAAATGTAGCAATATGTAACTATATTTGGCTGTTCACCTACACTCTGTTTGGTAGAATAACTGGGTTGTTTAATGTGATTACGTCCATCTTTGAGCCAGTCAACAGACCTTACCAACCTAGATACATTAGCGCAGGAACTGGCGACCATCCAACAAACGGGTTCTAAGCGAATCGCCTTGTTGGGTTCTCGTCATGTGCCAATTACGCATCAAAATCTCATTGAGATGATGACCTATGCCTTGGTTCTATCAGGCAATCGGGTCATCACCTCTGGGGCTACAGGGACAAATTCAGCTGCCATTAAGGGAGCAATGCGGGCTGATCCCAATTTATTGACGGTGATTTTACCCCAAAGTTTGGAACGTCAGCCCCATGAATCACGCCAACAACTAGAGCAGGTGATGCATCTGGTAGAAAATTCCAGTAATGATAATCTGTCTTTAGCTGAAGCTAGTTACATTTGTAACAAGGAGATTATCTCCCGATGCCAGCAACTCATCTGTTTTGCTTTTCACGACAGTCGTACTCTGCTGCAAACTTGTGGAGATGCAGAAGAACAAAGAAAAGTTGTCACACTTTTCTACTTTGACTAAAGTGCAGTAAGTCCTCGCCCTGGTAATGATAGATATAGGAAACTGCGAATTGGTAACAGGTAACCACCTGTTACCTGTTCATCACAGCTAACTACAAATACATTGATTGGTTTAATCATGCTATCGCAACTGCCTGTGTCTGTTATTTTGTTGTATTCTATTGCTGCTGCTGCCCTTCTGATTTATCTGCCCTTTCTATTGGTAGCTTATGCGCGGGTGCGGATTGGCTATGAAGCCCTTGCTACTCCTCGCGCCATGTTTGATAAATTGCCCCCCTATGCTCAAAGAGCCACTTGGGCGCATCAAAACTCTCTGGAAGCATTTATGTTGTTTGCCACCGCCGCACTGATGGCATATGTAACTGGGGTAAATTATACTACAGCAACAGTGGCGGCGATCGCTTTTGTGGTGGCGCGTTTGCTATACTCAGTTTTTTATATTTTGAATATACCCCTATTGCGATCGCTGATGTTTGCCATTGCCTCCCTGAGCTCTGCTACTCTGATTATCTCCAGCATCATTCAAGCCCAGAGTTAATTGGGCAGTAGAAATGCGGGTTGAAAATCACCGGTAAACCGAAAATCTAAAATTGTTTATGGCTTCTACATATTCCTTTGACATTGTGAGCGACTTTGATCGACAAGAGTTAGTGAATGCGGTCGATCAAGTTATGCGAGATATCAAAGGTCGTTATGACCTCAAAGATACTCAAACCACTGTAGAGTTAAACGAGCAAACCATTAATGTCAGCACTGACAGCGAATTTACCTTAGATTCTGTTCACAACATTCTCCGGGAAAAAGCCGCCAAGCGTCAGCTTTCTCAGAAAATTTTCGAGTTTGGCAAAGTTGAATCAGCTAGTGGTAACCGTGTACGTCAAGAAATCACACTCAAAAAAGGCATCAGTCAGGAAATAGCTAAACAAATTTCCAAATTGATTCGGGATGAATTCAAAAAAGTACAAGCCTCAATTCAAGGTGATGCTGTACGAGTTTCAGCTAAAGCTAAGGATGACTTACAAGCTGTGATGCAGCGTCTGAAACAAGAAGACCTTCCTGTGGCTTTACAATTTACCAATTACCGTTAAACAACCTATGGGGTGGATTTTATCCACCCCATACCATTGTTTTCAAATCAGGTTCGATAGTTTTTCGCTAATTATTAACTAGTTAACTGCCTTCCGCATTAGCTGAGATTAAAGAATTTTGTGAGTGTGGGAATGCTGCTTAACATTGTCTTCTTTAGTGACAACTCTAGCGGCATTCAGTACGCGCTTACGCTCCGTTGAATATTGAAAATCAGTGTAGGTTGTACCTAAAGGAATGAGGGACTGTGCAGTTTCACGTCGTTTGTAGGTGCGAGCTGCAGCAAACACCCGCACAGCGAATTCTTCCCCAAACTGAGTCGAATCTGGAAAGCCATCTGGTAGCACAGGTGTATTGCCATCCAGAACAGATCCCAGGGTGGTTGCACAAGCCAGCTTATAAGAGGTGGGAATACCTTTGAACAATGCTTCTAGAGCAGCAGAGGGAATTGGTTCTACTACTTCCACTTGATAAACTTCCCCATCTTCCTTAATGAAGCAGGTTGATAGACCTATAACAATATAATCGTTAGCGGTGAGATCCGGTGCATCTTCATAGGAAATTGCTGTTGTCATAAAAATTTTCCCAACCTTCAAAATTACGATGTGTGCTTGAGTGCTATACTTGGCCGTCGCCTACAGCATGAGTTACAGTAGGCACGATACCTGACGGCAACAAGCAATGAGCTAAATCAAGGCTTGTGGGCATTCTAGCAATTTGTTCGTGTTACTACTTGATTAGTCATGAACTACCCCATCTTACTTCGTTGAAGATGGGGTTTCTACATCTCCATGAGTAAGACGGTTACGCCATAGTCATCTAATCTTTTTTGCTGTAGATATATTGCCGGGAGTAGATACAAAATAACTGGGTGTCCACAGTCTGATTTATCCATATAAATACGTATTGTTTGCCTTATGGTAATACATTTAATATTTCCGCTTCCTGAACATCAGGATTTACGAGTACTACTGGAAATTGATTAGGGTCAAATTTATACCCTTGCTGTTGTCTAATAATATGAGCTTGATGGGGGTCGAAATTCCGCTGAAATTCCCTTTGCAAACTCTCAACACGTTCTTCCATCAGCTTGACCTCAGTCTTAACTTCTCGCAACCTGTTTTGCTGTGTCCAATGATAAGGCAGAAGTTGTACCAGGGCAGATACTGCTGCACTGCACAGGACTAAGTTAACTGCTATTTTAGCTGTGGTTTCCAGGGCTATAACCTGGTATGAACGTTGACGAAGATGCCGTTTTGGTCGAGGAGCAGCCCGGCGTTTTTGTATAGGTTGTACCGGCGGTCTAGACGGTTGAATGGCGTTCATTATGCTTAATTAAAAAACCTGACTAATTTCATGACAACTTCATAGAATGCACACTGACAGGGTTTACACCTTTACTTAGCTGTCATATTACTTCATTTTTCCGAAATTGCTACACGTATATTTAAAGTTAAAATGTTACTCTATATGGGCAAGTAGCTAGCATTTAAAAACTTCTAGCATTTAGCCACTAGCACCCCGTTTACCCGATTATTATTCTTTTATAAGATTATGTCAATTCCGAGTCATGGTTATTTTTTTCACAGGGTTTCGGGGATATGTAATCTTGCCTTGTTTTGAATAAATCTCCCAGATGTTGTCGGGTAAAATTGAAAGGTTTTCTATTTGACTAAAAGAATATACTTATAAAGACAACAACCAGGACTGGCCTGATTGTTGTTTGAGAGTGGGGCGATTTTGAATCTACCCCGGTTACCATGTCAGAACGTGGCGTTATTTATAGAGTTCTGTTGCTAAACGCCAAGCCAGAATTCCTGGAATCAGCGCTACAGCTAGAGCAATGTACACCTGAGTGTCTGATATAGGCATGGTCTGAACCCTCCTGAGCTTCAAATCAATATTGAACAGTTCGTTTACTACTTTTCACTGTTTTGCCAAGAATGTGGAATATCTTGTTACAAGATGCAACAAAAACAGTGATTTGTCATTAAAAAAATTTATAAAACTATGGATTTTTATTTGGGGATCGATTTCGGTACATCTGGGGTTAGGGGTGTGGTGATTAATCATGAAGCTTGCACCCAGGCAGAAATCAAGCATCCTTGGGCAGATGGGGCTGTTACTAACTTAGCAGATTCGTGGCATGGGGCTTTATTTCGACTGCTGACACAAATACCAGAGAAATTGCGCCGAGAAATCAAGGGGATCGCCATTAACGGTACTTCTTCCACAGTCCTGCTGTGTGATGCGGCTGGTCAGCCTGTAGATGCACCTTTATTGTATAACGATGGGCGGGGAGCAGTGGTGCTGCCGCAATTAAAAAGTATTGCACCACGGCAAAGTAACGTATTAAGTGCAACTTCTAGCCTAGTAAAATTGCTGTGGATGGTGCAACAGCCGAGTTTCAGCAAAGCGAGATATTTTCTGCATCAAGCCGATTGGTTAGGATTTTTGCTGCATGGGTATTTGGGAATTAGCGATTACCATAACGCTTTAAAGCTGGGCTATGACGTGGAAGAGTTGAAATATCCACAATGGCTAGAAAAACTAGAATTACCGATTCAGTTACCCAGAGTTTTACCCCCCGGTACTCCCATTGCCAAATTGCGCCCGGAAATAGCAACTCAGTTTCATTTCCCTGATGATTGCTTGGTGTATGCTGGTACAACTGATAGTATTGCCGCTTTCTTGGCTAGTGGGGCCAAATACCCCGGGGAAGCTGTGACATCCTTGGGTTCGACCTTGGCGGTCAAACTATTGAGTCGTACCCGGGTAGAAGATGCACGATATGGTATTTATAGCCATCGCTGGGGTAACTTGTGGCTGACTGGGGGTGCTTCTAATACTGGGGGGGCGGTGCTAAAGCAATTTTTTAGTGATGCTGAGTTAGAAAGATTGAGCAGCGAAATTGATATTACAAGAGCCAGCGAGTTAGATTATTATCCATTGTTGCGGCCAGGCGATCGCTTTCCCATTAATGATCCGGCTTTACCGCCGCGATTAACACCACGCCCTGAGAGTAGTGTGGAATTTTTGCATGGGTTGTTAGAAAGTATTGCCCGAATTGAGGCTACTGGGTATAAATTATTGCAGAAAATGGGGGCAGATAAATTAACTCGTGTTTACACTGCCGGGGGTGGTGCGGTAAATTCTACTTGGTCTCGCATTCGTGAACGACATTTAAAGGTGTCTGTGATGTCGTCGCTGCATAGGGAAGCTGCTTATGGTACGGCGCTTTTAGCCATGAGAGGGACTGATTTTTTTAACTAGTCACTGGACTGCACAAGTGTCACAGAAGATTTATACAGTTGCTCTAACAACCGATACAAAAAAGCTAACTGTTGCGCCAATAGTAGTCGCTGTTGCTTGTTATAGCAACGGACATATTGGTTAGGACATCATCATTATGGTTTTAAGGGAACAGGGAACAGGGAACAGGGAACAGGGAATAGTGAGTAGGGAATAGTGAGTAGGGAATAGGGAATAGGGGATAGGGGATAGGGAATAGTG
>NZ_JANQDF010000143.1:0-6807 GCF_029891675.1 Anabaenopsis tanganyikae CS-531 | reverse complement strand
ATAGCGGTAGTCTTTCTTGTAAATCTTAAGAGAAATATCGCGTCTGGCTAAGGCGTGCAAGTCTACTAAGGGATAACCGCTCCCATGCTCCCGTTGAAGTAGAAAGTAAAGTCTAGCTTTGTCTAGGTTTTATATAGCAGATAACCGTCTATGAAACAAGAAGTTAACGCTAAAATTGCCAGTGGGTAGTTTTGGGTAAGTTTAACCGAGCGGTGAGGTAAGTGTATTTCACAAGCCAGGTGATGCTTTCGCACAAATCATTTTAATGGTTCCATTATAGTTCTTAAACCCAAACTTTTGAGGACATTGAGGATTTCATCGGCATTATTGCGATCGCTAAACACTCCCACTTGCATCACTCTGCGACCTTGCCGGACAGTAGGAAATGCTTCTGGTACTAAGTTTAGCACTAGATCTCGTTCCTGATTATTTGTGATATTAACTACAACGCGGTAGCGTAAACCCGGCGGATTTTCAGTAGATGCGATGCTCTGAGTGGGAGGAGTACTGGGATTGGGAATTGGTAACAGAGGTGATTCCCCAAAGGGAGGTGCTTGACCTGGAGGTGGCGACTGGGGGGCTACAAATTCCACAATATTAGGATCAATCTGGAGATAATTCCTCTGTGATTGATTAGCTTGGTTTGGCTGACTGGGAGCAGAAGAGATAATTTCTTGATTGGCTGGGATTGTCTGGATGGGAGGATTGGCGAGGGTAGGCCGCTGAGGGTTTTGACCTATGGGTGCTGTTTGAGCTTGAAAGTCTACGTTACCAATAATGCGATTTGGGAACAGGTTATTACCAACTGCAGGAATCCTCTGGTTACTCCCACTTGCATTAATATCATAGCCCATATTATTGCGAAATTGGTTTCCACCTACTTCAGTCATAGTACCTAGGTTTGGTATTGCTGGGGTGAGAACCACTAAACCATCTTCCCTACTACCTTGAATTAAATTCTGCCGTAAAATCGGCCGAGCATTACCTTGTACTATGATGCCATAGCGATTGTTTTGAATTTGATTACTGCCCAATATAGGCGCAGCATTGTCAGTAATATTGATGCCAAATCCTGTTTCCTCAAAAACATTTTCCCGCACTTGCGCCTGGGAATTACCGCCAATGGTCATACCATTCGCCCCATTACGATGAAAGTAATTCTGCCTAATTGTGGGGGAGCTATTACCACTGATAGAGATCCCATCCTGAGTGTTGCGGGTAAATGTATTGTTTGTGATCACAGGATTGCTGGACTCAACCCACAAACCATAACCACGGGGCTGGGGATTTGTGACCGTTACCCCACTTAACTCAGCCTTGTCTGCACCGACGATAGTGACGTTTTGACCGCCAAAGCTGCGACTAAGGAATGTCCCACCACCTCTAATTGTAATTCCCTGTCCTTTGCTGGGACTATCTCCTTGAATGACAACACCCGGTTTGAGGTTGAGGGGAAAAACCTCCCCAGTCTCAGCAGTATAATTACCAGGGAAGAGGATAATCATTGTATTGGGAGTCGCTACTTGCAAGGCGTGGGTAATAGTTTGGAAAGGAGCGCTCTGAGTACCATTACCCGAAGTGTTATTTCCCAGACGGGGGTTGACAAATAACATTTTCACTTCAGACCTTGTGCTTTCACCCTGGGAGGTCTGAGGTATTTGAGCCGAAACTCTACCGGAACCGATACCCAGTACAGTTATAGTTATTACTCCTAAGCCTAGGGTGAAAGATAAGATGGAAGAAACCAAAAACCAGACTAATTCCTGGGAAGAATTCGATTGATCAAGGTTGCGAGTTAGCTGTAATTGCAGGAGCTTTGCTTGAGAATATTGAGAATACATAATTGGGATAAATCCACTTTCGATAAATGCTAATAATATAGGACTTATGCAGCTGGAATCATATCTTAACTGGGGGGGGGAAACTGCAATCCTCACAATCTGGTAAAGAGCCGCCCTGAATGCCAGCAAAAAATATAATTTTCTCCGAAATGTGTCTAAGTCCTATAATAAAGTTTTTATCCCCTGAGAATGAAGAATGTCAATCATTGGTATTATGCGATCGCTCACAGTCATCAACCTGGTAATTGTGAGAATCAATACTAGAAGTAAGCATGAACACTTTGATTTCGGCGATTGTCTTAGCCACCACACATTTATTTGCAGCTAAACTAAGATTTCTCAAATATACACCACGTAGTCGTGGTTTATCCTTTGGTAGCGGTGTATCTGTAGCTTATGTGTTTATTCACATTTTGCCAGAACTGAGTCAAGCACAAGTAAAACTGCAAAGCAGTTTAAATATGGTATGGAGTTTTTTAGAGCATCATGTCTATATAGTGGCACTTTTAGGTTTAACGGTTTTTTATGGCTTAGAGAGATTGGCGAAAACTTCACTTGTAGGGAGTGAAACAACAGGAAAGCCGACAGATTTCTTTTTCCTACATATTGCTGCTTTTGCGATTTATAATGTCTTAATTGGGTATTTGCTAGTACAACGAGAGAACTCAAATATTAAGGGTTTATTATTATTTTCTTTGGCCATGGCGCTGCATTTTGTGGTTAACGATCATGGTTTGCGTCAACATCACAAAAGAATCTATGACAAAATTGGTCGTTGGCTATTATCAATGGCGATAATTGTGGGTTGGTTTCTGGGCTCAGTTACGGAAATTAATCAGGCTATTGTTGCGGTTTTATTTGCGTTTTTAGCTGGTGGTATTGTCCTCAATGTTCTGAAGGAAGAACTACCAGAAGAGAGAGAAAGCTGTTTTTGGGCATTTGCTTGTGGTACATTGAGCTATGCAATTCTTTTATTAGCTGTGCAATAGCTGTTGGGGATTGGACTTGATGCAAATGATTGATTGACTTTGCCCAAATAAATTACACAATAAAAGTTACTAGACCTGCTGATAAATAATTCTCTATTAAAGAAAAAAAGATATTTTGTGTGTTATGCAGGTGAATTGCTGAATATATGCTTTTTGTTCAGTTTAAGATATATGATAATATCGTTCTTAAATCTTTGCTGTTTCATCTATCTAGCAAGTAAGGTATGTATAAAATTATATTAAATTTGTACTTATTTTTGATATTACCGGACTAGAAAATTTTGATCAAAATGTCTCAAAGTTTTGATATTACCCCACTTAATGCAAGTAATAATAGGGTTGTTGTTATGGTGGAGCCAAACAGCCAAAAAGCGCAAATACAGCCAGCTGTTTACCGGATTTTAGATGCTAATCTAGACCGAGCCCGGGAAGGATTGCGAATTATAGAAGAATGGTGTCGCTTTGGGTTAAATAACGCGCAATTAGTTGGGGAATGCAAGTACCTGCGTCAAGAATTGGCTCATTGGCATACTGCGGAACTGCGGGCGGCGCGAGATACACCCGGTGATCCGGGTACGGAATTGACCCATCCGCAGGAAGAACAACGCTCTAGCATTGGGGCGCTATTACAAGCAAACTTTTGTCGTGTCCAAGAAGCAATGCGGGTGCTCGAAGAATACGGTAAGCTTTACCATCCCGATATGGGTAAAGCTTTGAAGCAGATGCGTTATCGTGTTTATACTCTAGAAACTAGTTTAATGGGCTACCAGCGTCATCAACTACTGTGGCGATCGCAGTTATATCTAGTGACTGCTCCCGCAGAAAATTTGCTCCCACAGGTGGAAGCTGCTCTCAAGGCTGGATTAAGCCTTGTGCAATACCGGGAGAAAACTGCTGATGATTATATACGTGTGGAACGGGCGACAAGATTAAGGGAATTATGTCATTCCTACGGTGCTTTATTTATCGTTAATGACAGAGTGGATCTAGCTTTGGCGGTGGATGCAGATGGTGTACATTTGGGACAACAAGATATGCCTATTGCCATGGCTAGACAATTACTAGGACACCAACGTTTGATAGGGCGTTCTACTACCAATCCTGAAGAAATGCAAAAGGCAATTGCTGAAGGTGCAGATTATATTGGTGTGGGTCCAGTTTATGAAACCCCCACGAAAGCAAATAAGCCAGCAGCGGGCTTACAATATGTTACCTATGCCGCCCAACATAGCTCAATTCCTTGGTTTGCCATTGGGGGTATAGATACAAATAATATCAATGATGTGATCGCAGCGGGGGCGGAACGTGTAGCGGTGGTACGAGCTATCATCCAAGCGGAACAGCCGACCCTGGTAACACAATATTTGATTTCCCAGCTTCATCACATCCAACCATAACCAGTTGATAAATCAGCACTTTAAGATGTCTAATCAGATTACACTCCAGGTAAATGGCGAAACCCGTAGTTGCTCCTCCCAAACGCTGTTACCAGATTTACTGCAACAGTTCGGTTTTAATCCCCGTTTAGTAGCGGTGGAATATAATGGTGAAATTTTACACCGTCAATTTTGGCCAGAAACACAAATGCAGCCAGGCGATCGCTTAGAAATAGTCACCATTGTAGGTGGTGGTTAATTCAACACACCATTAGGGATAGGTTCAGATAGGTACAGCGAACGGTAAAGGGTTTTGCGTCTGGCTAATTGTTTACCTTTGCGACCGAGTTTTTCACGTAAATGCTGGTCGTTACACAATCGTTTGAAAGCCTGAAAAACTTCGTATCCAGATTTGGGATTCACGAGAATCCCATTTTCTTCATGGCGAACTATATCAATCACCGAGCCTAAACGAGAAGCAATCACAGGCTTACCGAAATAATTTGCTTCTAAGTAAACAATACCAAAACCCTGTATACATTCCTTGGGGTCTAAGGAACTGAGCATCGCAAACAGATCACAAGCTGCATAATAACCAGCTAATTGGTCATCGGGTATATGTCCGGTCAAGTGTACTCGCTTGTCTACTCGCAAGCGCTGGGCTAATTTTTTTAATGCGGGTTCACATGGCCCTTGTCCGCAAAGTATATAGTAAACATCAAGTCCAATTGTGAGTAGCAGTGGTAAGTTTTCAATCACACGATCAAAGCTTTTTTCCTTGACTAACCTTCCTACCGAAAGAATTACTATTGCTGTTTCCGGAATATTGTACGCTTCCCGCACCCGTTGACGTAAATCATCAAAATTAGCTTGATTCTTTTGAATACCAAATTTTTCTGGTCTGACTATAGGTTGAATAACATGGGTGGGAGTGGTTAACCGGAAAGTTTTGTGGAGATAATCTTGGGTGACGTAACTGTTACAAACAATTCCCTCGGCGCGTTTCAGGGTCAATTTTAAGAGCGATCGCCATATGGGATTATTTAAACTCTCAAGAATATCGCTACCATGGAGATACATAAAAAAGCGTATGGGTAGGATATAGCTCAATAGTAATAATGCTGGAAAATCGTAGCCGTGACCCCATTCAATATAACGGTAATGATAACGAAAATAGAGTTTGATGGCTAGCACAAATGAGCAGACTAAATCGATAGTAGGTTGTAATAGACTTCCCAGAAAATTACCCAACCAGTATCGACAATTGAACCAGCGATATACAGGAAATTCTTGAGCCGCATCAAATACTTGATCGCCAGAACAAGCAGATGTGAGAACAACTACTCTTTCTGGGTCTTGAACACAGCGATTATAGAGATATTCCCCAATCACTGCTTTTTTTGGCAGAAATAGATGGGATACTACTAATATATCAGGATTTGCCCTTTCCTGTCTAATTTTTGTTCGGAGTTGTGAGATATGTTCCATGCTAATTTTTGATCAGTTGAATTTAAAAGATATGTAAGCCTTAATACTAGAATTTAGGTCAATGTTTAGATGGATTTAAATTCTAGTAATTGAACTGACTAACTTGGTAAGTATTGACTATGTTGTACCTCAAGCCAAGAAGTTAACTACATAGAAAACAAAATAGTTTATAACGGAATTAAAACCTGAAATTTGAGTGATTTCGCCATTTACAGCATCTTTTTACAACGTCTTAAATCCTCAAATTCCCCTCGCTATAGATGCTATATATACTAACTAGTGAGTGCAGAGCTTCGTGATCATTTAAGCGAGAAATGGGCTATTTTTTTATTTTAGCTAATAGCTATCATTGACAAAACAGGGATTTGTACTTTTTTTTACCAGGTTTTTTCGCACTCTGAATTAATCCCGTAACAGTTGAGTTATGTATAGATATTTACCTCTGTTTAGGATATATAAAATTTAAATTTTGTATCCTTGCTTGAGGGAATAGATTACACATCTCTCAGCTATATTTTATAACATTCAACATGGGAAATTTCTGTGAAGTTTTTGTAAATTATTTTATTGCTACATAAATTTTACCAATTTGATAATTTCAATGCCAAACAACTCCCCAGAAATCGTGATTCTTAGCCGATTTCATGAATAAAAAAATGCTAAAAACCTATTCAATATTGTCGGTATTAATAGCATATCCTAAATAAAGTTCTATGTCATGCCAAAATGCCCAACAAATATGATTTCCTGGTAGTATATATCATCAAATTTAGGAAACTCCCGGAAAATTATCCTGTTTTTCTGATGATGCTCAAGTTGTTAATCCGCTGGCTACATAGTTAATAGTAATACAAGTAAAAGTGATATATTACCGAGCTATTGTTAATAGCGAGTATATCTGTCATATCTGGCGTGGCGTAGCCATACCCTTAGAAGATGTTTTAAAAGGTATGATTAGTGTATCAACTATTGTTTGACCCCACCCCCTTCCTTACAAGGGTAGGTTTTTAATATGATCTGTGAAGGCAAGACTACCGAAGACAAGGAAGGAAAGTGGACAAGGAAGATTTTATACGGACAATGGTCTTTTAATGGGCTATTTTTCTTACTAAG
>NZ_JANQDF010000142.1:0-23258 GCF_029891675.1 Anabaenopsis tanganyikae CS-531 | reverse complement strand
TTATGGTTTTAAGGGAACAGGGAACAGGGAACAGGGAACAGGGAATAGTGAGTAGGGAATAGTGAGTAGGGAATAGGGAATAGGGGATAGGGGATAGGGAATAGTGAATGTCCTAATTACCTTGGCGGTTGCTATAACTTTATAAATAGGGTTAACAATCATGATCAGACGGGTAATTTATTCCCCGGTTGTACTGATCTGCAGCGCTTGGCTATCGCATTTGGTCAAGATAATCAAATACATGATCTTCTAGTCGCACAGATCCCCGACTTGTGGGCAGGTTATATGAGATTATGGGAATTATTTAAGAAGTTGGGGAGCTTACTACGCTAGTTAACCGGTTTTTAATTTCTTGTGCTAAGTTATCTAGGGTGACTTCGACTTGTTCACCGGATTTTAAATCTTTGAGAGATGACTTTTGGGCTTTAGCTTCCTCGGAGCCAATGATTACACAAAATTGAATTCTTTGTTTATCAGCAAGTTGGAATTGTTTACCTAAAGGGCGCTGCTCAAAATTAGTTACTACATTAATTCCTGCGCGGCGCAGGTTTTGAGATACATTTAAATAAGTAGGCATTAAGTCTGCTTGCATATTTACGACCATCACTTGGGCTGGTGTGGGAGATAAAGTATTGAGAATACCAGCTTTAAGTAAGCGACTAATTAAACGAGTTAAGCCGATAGAAATACCCACACCGGGCATTTTTTCGCCTAAAAAAGTTCCCACTAACTCTTCATATCTACCGCCTGAGCAAATACTACCTAAAGCTTCATGACCTAACAAAGTTGTTTCGTAAACGGTTCCGGTATAATAATCAAGACCACGTGCAATAGATAAGTCAATACAAAACCGATTTTCTGAGACTCCTAAATTACGCACACCTGCAATGACAGTTGCTAACTCAGTCACTCCCAAATTAAATACTTGGGCTTCTGGGAGATTTTCGGCCAGATGCTTGAGCTTATCTAAAACCTGATCAACGGAACCATGAATATTAATAAAATCAATAATTTTTTGTGTATGTTCGGTATTAATGCCTTCTGCTGCCAAAGCTTGCTTAACTTTAGGTTGACCGATTTTTTCTAGATTGTCAATTATACTAATACAGGATTTAATTTTATTTTCAGGAATACCCACAGATTGAAAAAAGCCTGTAAGCACCTTGCGATTATTGATGCGAATCAGAAAATCACCAATATTAATTTTTTCAAAGATTTCGCTAATAATTGCGGGCATTTGAGCATCATAGAGTAAGCTGAGTTCACGACGAGCCACTACATCAATATCACACTGGCGGAACTGACGAAAGCGCCCATCTTTGGCGCGTTCACCCCGAAAGACTACATCCATTTGGTAACGTGCAAAAGGAAAAGTTAATTCATTGAGGTGACGCGCAATGTAAGCAGCTAGAGGTACAGTTTGGTCAAATTTTAAAGCTCTAGCTTCTGAACCTGTTTCCCCGGATTTTTCCTTTTGAGCTTGCAGATTTGGTGGTAATATAGGGTCAATGCCATAGATAATATTATCTCCTTGATTGCCCTTGGCTTGTAAAACTTCTAAACGTTCGACTGCGGGGGTTTCAATGGGAGTAAAGCCATAACTTTCAAATACGCGGCGAATGTGGTCTAACAAATATAATTCCAAGCGTTTTTCGCTGGGAAGAAATTCGGGGAATCCGCTGGGGGTAGAAAAGTTAATTTTGTCACTTTTGGCCATATTTACACCTTGTTAAATATCAGATTGGGAAATTAAGAAATTAAATTATAACGCTTCTGAGATCAATAAAATGCAGAGCCATTGTGGATTAGTGTAAATCGCCCAAACTGTGATCAAACCACCAAGGGTCGGGACTGGAGTTGTTTTTGATCAAAAATGCTTTTTTTCTGAGGAAGCGTTGAATTAACCCTCGTCCCAGGGGTGAAGCTCCCAGACCGGATAATTTAAAAGAATTTTTTTCTCCCTCAGACACAATAGCAGTCAAAGCAGCATCATTAATACTAATAGCACCAGCATCAAGTCTCCCCACGGCTAAGGCTTCCTCCTGGGAGAGTGCAAACACGGCTGCGCTTTGTCCATATATAGAATCATTTGCTAAGTATACCGCTTCCTCAAGGGTGGTAAATGGCATTACTGGCATAATGGGGCCAAAAGTTGGATCTGTCATGAGCTTCATAGAATGGTTGACCTGGGTGATTACGGTGGGACGACACCACCAACCCCCGCCTAATTGTTCTACCTTACCGCCACAATGTATTAATGCTCCGTTTTCTATTGCATCTATTAGATGGTGGTTGATAATTGCGGCTTGTTTTTCGGTGATGATAGGGCCAATTTCTCCACTGTCAAGGTGGGGATGGGCTAAGTGTAAAGTAATAGCTCTAGCTATGAGTTGATGATAAAACTGTGTAAATATTGATTGGGCTACGTAAATTCTTTGAATGGAAACAAATGACTGTCCAGCGTTGAATACTGAACCCCACAAAATAGCACGGGTGGCTAATTCCAGATTGGCTGATTCTAAAACAATGGCTGGGTCTTTTCCCCCTAATTCTAAATAGGCGGGAATGAGGCGTTGAGCTGCGGCCTGAGCTACTTTTCTCCCTGTGGTTAGACTCCCGGAAAAGCAAACTAAATCTACGTTGTCTATGAGGTTAGCGCCGGTTTTTCCTCCTCCTTCGACAAAACTTAACACATCACGCAAGTCTGGTACAGTCTTGAGGGCTGTAATCAGGGGGGTGACGAAGCGGGGTGAAATCTCGCTAGGTTTGACAATGACGGCACAACCTGCTATTAATGCGGGAATGGTGTTGATTGTGGATAGCAATAGGGGTAGGTTCCAGGTGCTAATTACTCCCACTAAGGGGTAAGGTACTGATGTTTGTTCTAGGGCGATAAATGGGATGGCTGTATTTTTAGCCGAGTCTCGTAGTAGTTCTGGGCTTAAGTCACACCAACGGTCAATATTATCTAGGAAAGTGTTTATTTCTAATATTGAGGTGGACAGTCTCCCGGTATCAGTTACTAAAGCCTGTGTGAGCTGTTCCTGAACAGAGACTATTGCTTGTTTCCATGTCTGTAAGGCCTCAATTCTGGCTTCTAAACCGATGTGATACCAGCGAGTTTGCGCCCTGCGAGCGTGCTGGCACTGGTGTGATAATAATCTAGGAGATGGGGGGAGAATTACATAGTCATATTTGCCATTTCGAGGGTTACGGACTTCGATGGGTTTATTCATTAGTATATTTTTTAAGTTTAAATTAAGTAGCGATCGCCAAGGGTACCTCTGACATCTGTTACTTAGAGGATGTTTGATAACTTTTCAACAGGTAATTTTTATCTTAGGGAACAGGGAACAGGGAACAGGGAATAGGAAGGATTGGGGAACACGGTTCGACTTCGCTCACCGACCGCACAAAAAACAATAAAATCCAGTCCCCTCCCCTGACAAGGGGAGGGTTAGGGAGGGGTTAAACAATAGTTGATACACTAATCATGACTTGACAAACATCCACTTAGAAAAAAATATGTTAAAAATGGAATTAATTAAGTTGAAATGGTGTGTATTTACCTCCCAATGCTTCTACAATGGTGCGAGTGTTAGCTACCATCATTTTGATATAGGAATCGGTATGGCTGCCTTTGGCACCAATGGAATCAGAGTATAATTTACCTGGTGCTAATTTTACACCGGCTTCTTGAGCAACGGTAGTAATTAAGGCTTTGTTGATTGTAGTCTCAGCAAAGATGGCGGGTACACGGGTGTTTTTGATAGACTCTACTAAACGCTTAACTGTTTGGGCGCTGGGTTGTTCTTCTGTACTCACACCGATTAATGTCCCGGCGATCGCCAAGCCATAGGCTTGAGTATAATATTGAAAAGCGTCATGGGTGGTGACCAGTTGGCGGTTATTTGGGGGGATTGTTTGAATTTGTTGATTAATCCAGTTATGTAATTGCTGTAGTTGATTGGTTAATTCAGATGCTCTTTGAGTAAATTCTGGTGCATCTGGGGGGGATAATTTAATCAACTCATCCCGAATTATATTTACTATAGCGATGGCATTTTCTGCACTTCCCCACACATGGGGGTCTGGTATAATTTTCCCGTCACCTTGATCTAATTTCAAGGCTGAGACGATTTCACCCACTGCTACCTTATGGGCTTTTTGACCCACTGCATTCATTAACTTAATTAGTCCGGGTTCCAAATCATAGCCATTATACAAGATTAAATCAGCCGTTTCTAAAACCCGGCCATCTGCTGGTGTGGGTTCATAAACATGGGGGTCTACACCTGCTTGGAGAATACTAATTAATTCAATGTCCTCTGCGCCGACTACCTCAGCTAAGTCAGCAATAATAGTATTAGTTGCGACTACTCGCGGTTGTGCATCAATCCCCCCGGAGACGGGGTTACTATCTATTTGGTTACATCCGCCTATGGCCAACCCTAACAATACTCCTACCACACCTGGGCAAAATAATCTAGCTGTTGATTTCATTGAGTTACACTTGTTCTCATCTTCTTCTCATATTTAAGGTACACTATTCTCATATTCTTTTCATTTTTCTGGGAAGTCGCGAAAATGTTCACCCTAGACCCTGTGTACCCCATGAACTATGCAGTTACAAATACAAGTATTAATATTACCCATGTTGGGGTGCATTACCACACAGCAGCAGCTTTAACAGATGTTAACTGTATGATTAAACCAGCGAGAATCACGGGGATTTTTGGTCCTAATGGTGCTGGTAAAAGTACGTTAATGAAAGCCATGCTGGGGTTGGTCCCCCTGAGTAGTGGCAGAGTTTTGTATAAAGAGAAACTATTAACCCAGCAACTAGAAAAAGTTGCATATATCCCCCAGCGGAATCAAATAGATTGGAGTTACCCTGCTACAGTGTGGGATGTGGCGATGATGGGAAGGGTAAAAAAGACGGGTTGGTTACGTAGCTTTTCCCCGGTTAGTCGTCAGGAAACTAAAAACGCCCTCGACCGGGTAGGAATGTTAGCATATTGCGATCGCCCTATAGGAGAATTATCTGGGGGACAACAACAAAGAGTATTTTTAGCCCGTGCTTTGGCACAGCAAGCAGATATATACTGCTGTGATGAACCACTAGCGGGGATTGACCAAAAAACCCAAGCTGTGATTTTTACTGTCTTTCGGGAATTAGCCGCCGCTGGTAAAATTGTTTTAGTAGTTAACCACGATTTAGGTGAATCAATTACTCACTTTGATGATTTAATTTTACTCAATCGGGAATTAATCGCTACAGGTGTACGAGAGCAAGTTCTGACAGCAGAAAACCTGAATCGCGCCTATGGTGGTCGAGTTATGTACTTTAATGACGCTGCTTAAATTATCTCTATTTCTGCTGTTAGAGGATGTTTGTCAAGTCATGATTAGTGTATCGAATATTATTTCACCCCACCCTAACCCTCCCCTTGTAAGGGGAGGGGACTGGATTTGATTGTTTTTTGTGTGTTCGGTGTGTTCGGTGTGTTCCCTATCCCCACGAAAAGAATTTCTGTTGCAAACCCTAAATACCTATGATTGAAGCATTAATTGAGCCACTACAATATACCTTCATGCAGCGATCGCTCCTGGTCGCCATTATAGTCGGTTTGCTGTGTGCCGTGGTGGGTAGTTACTTAATGGTGCAAAGATTAGCATTACTGGGTGATGCTATCAGTCATTCAGTCTTGCCAGGACTGGCGATCGCCTTTATACTAGGAGCAAACATTTATTTAGGGGCATTTATAGCCGGGGTAATCAGTACAATCGCCATCACCTGGATAAAAACCCACTCCCCCATTAAAGAAGATGCGGCCATGGGTATAGTCCTGTCTGCATTTTTCGCCACGGGGATCACTTTAATTACAGTGATTCAAAAGACCCAAAAAATCGACCTGAGTCATTTTCTGTTTGGTAATATTCTGGGGGTAACATTCCAGGAGGTGCGGGACACGGCCATGATTGCGGCTATAGTTTTAATAGTTGTGTTCTTATTATATAAAGAACTATTATTTTACACCTTTGACCCGCTGGGGGCGCAAGCTGCGGGTTTACCGGTAAATCGGTTAAACTTTGGCTTAATGGTGCTGATTGCTTTAACAATTGTCGCTAGTATGAAAACTGTAGGCGTTATCCTAGTCTTAGCACTGTTAATTACACCGGGAGCGACTGCTTACCTGTTGGTGAACCGGTTACATCAAGTTATGATTTTAGGCGCATTTGCTGGGTGTATTTCTAGTATTAGCGGAATGTACCTCAGCTACTTTTTTAATTTACCCTCTGGTCCGGCGATAGTTTTAGTAGCGTCAGGCTTATTTTTGTTAGCATTACTGTTTAGTCCTAAAAACGGGATTTTGACATCAAGAATGAGTCGTAAAAATACATAAATGATTAAATACTGACAAAAATTACAGCTTAGTTGAAAATTCTTCGTTAATCTAACAAAAGCAGTTTATTTTCCAGCAAAATGACCGGAAGCAGTCCCACAATTTTAGCCTTAGACTTTGATGGAGTAATTTGCGATGGACTAATAGAGTATTTTGAAGTCGCATGGAAAACCTATTGTAAAATTTGGTCTCCAGTAGATAACACGCCGCCAGATGATTTACCATTAAGATTCTATCGCCTCAGACCAGTGATTGAAACGGGTTGGGAAATGCCAGTTTTAATCAAAGCTTTAATAGATGGAATTCCCGAAACCTCAATTTTGCAGGAATGGGGGAAAATCACCCTGCGGATTTTATTAGAGTATAGTCTGCAATCCCAAACAATTGCCCTGCAACTTGACAATTTGCGGGATGAATGGATCAAAACTGATTTAGAAGGTTGGCTAAACCTGCATAGATTTTACCCCGGCGTAGTGGAAAGAATGAAAATCACCCTAGCCGGTGAAACAAAAATATACATTGTCACTACCAAAGAAGGACGCTTTGTTGAGCGGTTATTAGCAAGGGAAGGGGTGAACTTACCACCGGGGGTAATTTTCGGTAAGGAAGTTAAACGACCCAAATATGAAACTTTGAGAGAATTAATTGGTAAGGCTGCAGAGAAACCGGTTAAACTGTGGTTTGTAGAAGATAGGCTGAAAACATTGCAATTGGTGCAACAGCAAACGGACTTGAAAGATGTTGAACTTTTTCTGGCAGACTGGGGATATAATACCCAAACAGAAAGGAAAGCAGCCCAAATTCATCCGACAATCGGACTACTAAGCCTGTCCCAGTTTACTAAAAACTTTGCTGCCTGGCAATAAGGCCTCAAACCCTAGGCGCATGATCATCTGTGTTCATCTGTGGTGATTTTTTCCACTCACAGATGATTGAGTAAATCTAAAAATTGTGCTATAAGTGCGATAAATTTATAGCAATATAAAATAACTGTGGTTAACACAACCAACCAGACCTAGGTTATTTTATGCTAGATATTACAAAATTAGCGCGACAAATGCAGGGTTTAAGTCAACATCTGAGTTTAGAAGCTGCTGCAAGTCGCCAGAGGTTAGAATTAGCTCAAGAATATTTACAAAAAGCTTATGAGTCCCAGCAAGAGTTGATAGAGCTTCAGCAACGATGGCGCGATCGCATTCTGTTTGCGAATGCTACACCCATGGAACCCCTGGAAACCCGCATTAATATTCTAGTCCCCCCCAAAGTGCATACGGTTATCGCTACTGACGGGTCTCAAATTGCGCCCAACCATCATGAAATTGCTTACTGTTACTTGTTGAACATTGGTAGAGTAGTGTTACACTATGGACAAAACCGCCAACCACTGCTAGATAGTTTACCAGAAGTATTTTATCGCCCGGAGGATTTATATATATCTCGGCAATGGGGAATTAAAACTGAGGAGTGGATGGGATATCGCCGCACTGCTTCGGAAACTACAGTTTTAGCGGAATTAGCTTGTGTAGCTAAAGGAGAAGCTCCGGCCTTAGCAATGGTGGATGGTTCTTTAATTTACTGGTTTTTAGAGCAGTTACCTTTAGATGCACGCGATCGCATTTTACCACCAATCCTGGAAGCATGGCAACAGTTGCATCTGGCTAAAATTCCCCTGTTAGGATATCTGAGCGCTTCTCGCCACATTGATTCTACCAACTTTTTCAGATTATTGACTTGTCCCCATCAGGTTCCCGACTGTAAAAGTTATTGTCCAGACCCTGCGGAAAAATCTCCTTGTCAAGTTTTTGACACTTTGAGAGATACTACTTTATGGGGAACGACATTACAACCAGGACAACGTGGTCCGATATGGCGTAGTAATAACCGGGTTTTAGAACTTTATGAGCAGCAAATAATTTACTTTTGCCACGTCCATGTAGGCAGTGAAATTGCCCGGATAGAATTCCCTGCCTGGGTAGCTGAAGATACAGGTATGGTGAACCAAGCGCTGGCGCTGATGCTGTCCCAGGTGCAGAAAGGCCAAGGCTACCCTGTAGCGATCGCAGAAGCCCATAATCAAGCAGTAGTCAGGGGAGGAGATAGAACCCGTTTTTTTGCTCTTTTAGAGAGACAAATGATTAAAGCCGGTTTGAGAAATGTGGGAACTTCCTACAAAGAAGCTAGAAAACGAGGCAGTATTGCGTGATACCAGACCTATTTGCCCCAGTGTTAGGACAATCCCAAGCCATTGAACTACTTACTCAAGGGGTTAAACAAGACCGAGTCCCCCCGGCTTATTTATTTGTGGGCATAGATGGTGTGGGTAAAAGCTTGGCTGCTAGGTGCTTTGTGGAACTACTTTTTTACGTAGAAACACTTAACTTGATTACGTTACAAAATCGGTTGCGTCAAGGTAATCATCCTGACTTGTGGTGGGTAGAACCAACTTACCAATACCAAGGGCAAAGATTCACGGCCGCAGAAGCAGCGGAGAAAAAACTTAAGCGCAAAGCTCCCCCGGTAATCAGACTAGAGCAGATCCGGGAAATTGGGGAATTTCTCAGCCGTCCTCCCTGGGAGGCACCCAGAAACGTGGTCGTTATTGAGTCAGCCCAGACAATGGCGGAAGCTGCTGCTAATGCGTTGCTGAAAACTTTGGAGGAACCGGGAAAAGCGACAATAATTTTAATTGCACCATCCCCTGAGTCTATTTTGCCCACATTGGTGTCACGCTGTCAACGTATCCCCTTTTATCCGTTGGATACACAGTCCTTAACTCAAGTCTTGACCCAAACAGGACATGGGGCAATTTTGGCAAATCAGGCGCTATTAAATATGGCTGCTGGTAGTCCGGGTAGTGCGATCGCATCTTATGAGCAATTACAAGCAATTCCGGAAACCTTACTCCAAGATGTGAGCAAAAGACCATCATCTTACCGCCAAGCTTTAGAATTAGCCAAGAAAATCGCCCAAGAGTTAGACACAGAAGCACAACTATGGTTAGTGGATTATCTGCAACAATCCTACTGGCAACAGTGGCATCAACCACAAATCATGCACCAACTAGAACAAACTCGTAAATTCTTACTGTGTTACGCCCAACCGCGGTTAGTTTGGGAATGCACATTTATAGCCATGCTCCCCCGAAGAATGGAATGACCGCCCATTTTTGTGGATGCATCCAAGATCGGGACTTCTCCCCCTGAGAAAAGTTCTTTTTGCATACCTAATTCACACCTGTAATTATTCCATACTTTAGCTGATCAGATGCCCCCCAAATATCAACGGGTAAATAACTTGATGTGAAACTGTTCGTAGAGTAGGTTACATAACTTTACAGATGGGTGAAATCCCGGATAAATTTCACTCTATCACTGATGCGGAAGCACTCTCATTGGATTGAGGTAAGCTGGGTAACTCTAAACAATATCCTGCCCCATACACTGTTTTAATATAGCGGGGGTGACGGGGATCTGGTTCTAGTTTAGTTCTCAAGTGGCGGATATGCACCCGAATAGTTTCAATATCATCATCTGGGTCATAACCCCAAACCTCCCGCAAGATTTCACTGGGGGAAACTGTCTGACCGTGGCGTTGCAGCAAACAGTGCAGGAGTTCAAATTCCAGATGAGTGAGTTTCACTGTTTGATTAAACCATATGGCCTCAAATCTTTCTGGAACCAGAGTTAAATTCCCATAGTTGAGAATTTCGCTATGTTTTGCTGCTTGGGGGATGCGGTCAGTACGTCGCAATAACGCTCGCACCCGTGCTAACATCTCCTCAACTTCAAAGGGCTTAGTGAGGTAATCATCCGCCCCCGCATTGAAGCCTTCCACTTTGTCATGAGTTTGACTTAAAGCCGTCAGCATCAAGACGGGAATCTCCGCCGTGCGGTCATCCCGCCGTAGGCGTTGGCAAACTGTAAACCCGTCTACTCTGGGTAACATCAGGTCAAGCATGATTAAGTCAGGTTGTAGCTGTAGCGCCAGCGCTTGACCTTTGATACCATCTTCCGCCTGGCTGACATCGTAGCCAGCCATCTCTAAATTGACGGCCACTAGTTCTGAAATGGCTGCGTCATCGTCTATGACAAGAATCCTCGGCATTATTTAATAACTTATTACTACTTCATTAAGGATAAATAAGAACCTTTGACAGATACAAAGATTTTTATCTTGATTATAAGAAACACTTAAATCTAACATAAATGTCAAATTACAAGATGGTGGCATCAAAAATAAAGTACTCTAAATCCTATATATGTTGTGTTCTTCTGCCTACAATTCGCCTGGATTCCTGGAAAATGCTGTGCAGGGAAAACGTTGTGGGGGGGGGTTCAACCCTGTTCCCTGATATAACCGCAAATTAAACTAGTTATTATTCCACCTTAATGTTCCTCGAATAAGTTCTGATAGTGCGATAGAGAAGCGCTGCTGCGTACAGGGCGATCGCGTATTTAGGTAAAGAGAAGAACAACACAATGCAAGTCTCAAGACGTAAATTTTTAACCTTAGCTGGCACAAGTGCAGCTACCGTGACAATGCTGTCACCATTGGAAGCATTTTATGCCCGGGTTGCCCGTGGTGAAATGCCCAACAGCACCGGTTATGGAAAACTGGAGGACAAGCTACCTTTAAACACAGCTGAACTGCCTGATAACTTTAAGAACATACCGATTTTAAAACTCCCTCGGACATTCAACTACACGGCCTTCCATTTTACTGGTGAGCCAATGGGCGACGGGTTCACAGTACCATCGAATCATGACGGGATGGCTGCATACTCTGGGGCTAACGGCTCAACAATTCTAGTTTGTAACCATGAACTGGGTACTTCCGCTAACCACCCTGTGAGTGGTGATAATCGCTACTCCACGGGCGCTCAGGGGGGAACCAGTACGATTGTAGTGGGAGCAAACCGCAGACCCATCACAAACTTTAACTCCTTAGCAGGTACTGTTCGTAACTGTGCAGGTGGACCGACACCCTGGCGGACATGGGTTACTTGTGAAGAAACCTTTTCTACAAGCACTAACACCACTGGTACTGCTGGGACCGAAACCGCCAGACACGGTTACAACTTTGAGGTTGTAGCTGACCCGAATAGCGGTTTAGTCACCCCAGTTCCCTTGATAGACATGGGACGCTTTAACCATGAGGCTATAGCTGTTGACCCCAGAACTGGCTATGTGTACGAAACTGAAGACCGTGGTGATAGCTGCTTCTATCGGTTTGTACCTAATGTCAGACCTACCAAGGCTGGGGACTTGGCTCAAGGTGGTAGTTTGTATGCTTTAAAAGTTAGAGGTGCGGAAAACTTTGCCCTCAATACTATCAATAATCCTAATTTTGGTGGTGAACCTGGAAAGGTTAAGGTTGGTCAAAAATTGCCTGTAGAATGGGTGCAAATTGATAATCCCGACCCAGATGCTGAGAATGCTGATGCTGGGGTTGGTGTGCGTTACGAAGCTCAAAGCAAGGGTGCTGCCATTTTCTTCCGGGGTGAGGGCGCTTGGTATGGTAATCAAATGGTTTACTTTGTTGCTTCTCAAGGTGGTCCACCTGTATCTGATGCTGCTAACGCCAGAGGTAATGGTCAAGTTTGGGCTTATGACCCGGCGAGAGAAGAGTTAACTTTAGTAGTTGAAGCTTCTCCGAGTGGTCAATTTTTACAAGCTCCGGATAATATCACTGTTGCTCCTTGGGGTGACCTGTTCTTATGTGAGGATGGTAGTGGTACTGATTATATTGTGGGTGTTAACGGCAAAGGTGAAGTTTATCAATTTGCCATGAATAATCTGGGTAGCAGTGAGTTTGCTGGCGCTTGCTTCTCTGCTGACGGTAGAACGATGTTTGTTAACATTCAGTCTCCCGGTATTACACTGGCTATTTTTGGTCCATGGAATCGTCGCAGATAAGTATTAAGTAGTGTTTAAATGAGAGAAAAAACTGGGAAAACCCAGTTTTTTTTTGCATAAATACACAGGTTAAAAACCTAACTTCACACCCCGAATGGCATAATCTAGTAACTCCATGGGGTGCATGACTGAAATGGTTTTACCCTGTAATTGTAAATGCTTGGTAATTTGCAAGGTACAACCGGGATTAGCAGAAGCAATTAACTGTGCACCTGTATTTAACAAATTCTGTACTTTTTGCTGACCCAACTCCTCGGCTACCTCTGGTTGCAGCATATTATAAACGCCGGCACTACCACAACACAAAGCTGCGTCTATAGGTTCGGTTAGTTTCACGCCGGGAATTTGTTGTAATAATTGACGTGGTTGCACACTAATCTTTTGTCCATGGAGTAAATGACAGGCATCTTGATAAACTAAATTTAAAGGCTGATCACTTAAGGGGGATAATTTAGCTGTCAATCCTACTTTGACTAAAAATTCTTGAGCATCTTTGACTTTAGCAGCAAAAGCCTGCGCCTGGTCTCGATATTCTGGGTCATCTTGGAGGATGTGACCGTATTCTTTTAAAGTATGACCACAACCTGCAGCATTGATAATGATAAAATCTACATGGGTATCGGCAAAACTGTCAATCATTTGTTTTGCTAAACTTTGGGCTTGTTGGGTTTGTCCTTGATGTTCTGGAAGCGCCGCACAACAACCTTGAGATTTAGGAATTACCACCTCGCAACCATTCGCGGTTAACACCCGCACGGTGGCCTCATTAATGGGGGAGAAGAATAACCGTTGTACACATCCCAAAATTACCCCTACCCGGTAACGCTTTTCTCCTTGGGGGGGAATAATATCTGGTAGGTTATCTTGAAAGGATTGCAGGGTAATTTTTGGTAAAATTGATTCCATGGCTGCTAAACGGGGAGATAGTTTCTTGAGTAACCCTGTAGTTTTTACTAATTTTGGTAATCCCAACTTTTGATAAACTAGCAGGGGAAATAAAAACAGCCGTAATAAATCAGGATTAGGAAATAAGGAAAATATCAGTTTACGAATCAAGGTATCTGGTAAATTGCGCTTATAATTGCGTTCTACTTGGTGACGAGTGGCGGATATTAATTTATCGTACTGCACGCCGGAAGGACAAGTACTTACACAAGCTAAACAACCTAAACAAGAATCAAAATGTTGTACTGTGGCTGTATTTAGAGCTATTTCACCCTCGTTAATTGCATCCATTAAGTAGATGCGTCCCCTGGGTGAGTCCATCTCTTTACCAATCACCCGATAACTTGGACAAGTGGACAGACAAAAACCACAATGTACACAACTATCAATCAATTTGGGATCGGGTGGCTGATTGATATCAAAACTTTTTAAATTCTTAATCCTAGTAGTATGATTCGCGGAATTGTCAGAAACTTGCATATTTAAATTCTTCCCCTCTCTATCTGGTGTGTTTTGGTAGCTGTGTGGTTGTTTGCTTAAATCCCACCCACAAACCGACCCGGACTGAAAATATTTTTACTATCAAACTGTTTTTTAATTTGGCGCATCATATGCAAGGAATTACCAGTATATCCCCAAATATCTATGGCTTGTTTAACTGTGTTTGGTGCTGTTAAGATGCTCAAGAATCCCTTGTGAGACTGACAGCGATCGCGCATTTTTAAAACCTGATTTTTATCTTCCAATTGCCACAGACCCAAACCACTAGACAGATGAATCAAACCCATACCTGTTTGACTCAAAACCTCCACAGATGCACTAGGTAATACTCCTATTTTGCAGGTAATTGCCGAATCTGTGACGGGTTTATCCATTATTTCTCGTAATCTTTGCCATAGATGAGCGTCATGTTCATCCATATAAATTGTCCCTTTTAAACCCAATTGTTCGCCTAGTGCTAACAGTCTACCTGACTGTTCTTGGACACTTTGACTAATGCTTTGGAAGCGCGCGATTAGTCCCATACCCTGATTCTCACCTAGGGTAGAAACTAGTTGTGTGGAGAGCAAATCAGCTTGAGTTGGTGTTAAAGCACTATTACGCAGGGTGGTTGCAGCTTGGGATATGGCTTCTGGTTTACCTGTTAGCATCACTGTAGCGGATGCTGCGGGTAATGGATATACCCTTAAAGTTACTTGACTAATAAGACCTAATGTGCTGTATGAACCGGTAAATAATTTCATTAAATCGTATCCGGCAACATTTTTCACTACTCGCCCCCCTGCTTTGGCAATTTCCCCATCAGCACGGACAAAGGTAATACCTAGTAACTGGTCGCGGACACTCCCATAACGTTGTCTGAGGGAGTTGGTATCAGCTGTGGCGATTATACCGCCTATGGTTGCTAATTGCGGTTGACTGGGGTCAAGGGCAATAAATTGGCGGGATTTGGCTAAAATTTCTTGGAGATGGCAAAATTGCATTCCTGCTTCTACGGTGACGGTTAAATCACCGACTGCGTGGGCAATTAGTTGGTTGATGCGTGCTGTACTAACTATGATGTCAATATCTGTGGCTAAACCACCCCAGTTGATTTTACTAGTTTTTCCTACCGGCAGGACGCGCCAGTTTTGATGGTGGGCTTCGGCGATGACTGCTGCTAGTTCTCCTTGGGTGCGGGGATAGACGATACAATTGGGGGGTTTTGCGGATGAGATCGCCTGTTGGATGTGTTTTTGCTGTTTGGGTGGGAGGTTTTCCCAAGGATGGATGGCGGTTTGTTCGATGATAGATGCAAGACAAGAGGCGATCGCGTTCATCAGTTTTTTTTGTTTTTAGTCTCCGTATCTTAATATCTATCAAAATAATGCACCGGGGGTGAGAACCTACCTTTTAAGCAGAGGATTAAAGGGGAAACGACGGGTTTTAACCGGTCATATTTTTTATTTTCCCCTGAGAAGATGTTTGTCAAGTCATGATTATATTATTTGACCCCACCCCCTTCCTTACAAGGGTAGGTTTTTAATATGATCTGTGAAGGCAAGACCACCGAAGACAAGGAAGGAAAGTGGACAAGGAAGATTTTATACGGACAATGGTCTTTTAATGGGCTATTTTTCTTACTAAGAATACAGACTTTGTACTGTTTTCTCCGGTGGTCACCTTGTCCACCTTGTCCACCAAGTCTTGTCCTTATAAGGGGAGGGGATTGGATTTGACTGTTTCGGTTCCCCATTCCCCATTCCTCATTCCTCATTCCTCATTCCCTGTTCCCTGTTCCCTGTTCCCTGTTCCCTAAGATAAAAATTACCTGTTTAATACTTTTCAAACATCCTCTCACTGTTAGTGAAACCCATGATTAACAACATTTAACTAATATGCAAAAAGTCGTCGTAGGTCTTTCTGGTGGTGTGGACAGTTCCACCGCCGCCGCTATTCTACATCATCAAGGTTATGAAGTCATCGGTTTGACCCTGTGGCTGATGAAGGGTAAGGGTCAATGTTGCTCCGAAGGAATGATCGACGCGGCTGATATATGTGAACAATTGGGGATCCGCCATGAGGTGGTTGATATTCGTGATGTCTTTGAAACTAATATCATTGATTACTTGGTTAATGGTTACAGCGGCGGAATTACACCTCTACCTTGTTCTGAGTGTAATAAAACAGTCAAGTTTGGTCCGATGGTGCAGTATGCACGGGAGAAGTTAGAATGCGATCGCATCGCTACGGGTCACTATGCCCAAATTAACTATGATCCGGATACCCGTCGCTACCAACTATTCAGAGCCGCAGACCGCAACAAAGACCAGTCATACTTCCTCTATGATTTATCTCAAGACTTACTAGCTGCAGCAGTATTTCCCCTAGGAGAACTACAAAAAACAGATACCCGCCGCATCGCCGCAGAATACGGACTCACCACCGCCGACAAGCCAGAAAGTCAAGATTTATGCTTAGTGGAAAGTAACGGCTCTATGCGGGCATTTCTGGATAAATACCTAGCACCGAAACCAGGAGATATTGTCGATACCAACGGCAAGATTTTAGGACAACATGAAGGTATCCATCATTACACCATCGGCCAGCGCAAAGGTCTGGGAATCGCCGCCCCAGAACCACTGTACGTGATTTCATTAGATGCCGTCAATAATAAAGTTATCGTAGGCGATCGCACCCAAGTAACGCAACCAGAATGCACAGTCAATCGGGTAAATTGGGTTTCCATTACCGAACCATCCACACCCATTCGCGCCCAGGTACAAATTCGTTATCGTTCTACACCCACCCCCGTCACGGTAATTCCCCTGGAAAACTCCCGTGTGCGTTTAGTCTTTGATGAACCGCAATTCAGTATCACCCCCGGACAAGCCGCAGTGTGGTACGAGGGCGATAAACTCCTAGGTGGAGGAATTATTCACCAATAATTTACTATTCCTCAACTAAGCTGTTGTGCGCGGATAGTCACACAGAAAACTCCATCACGCCAAACCATCACAAACTTTTTGTAAACTCAGTACCAGCATTTTGATAAGTTAGTACATAGTTTGAAGCATATGGCTAACGGCACGCTATGCTATCGCAGTTAAGAGAAAAAGGGGATGACGTTGACTCAACAGCCAGATACCATTGCACCCCACGGTGGACAATTGGTTAACCGTATCGCTACACCAGAAGAAAAGGCAGAATTTCTCTCGAAAGCCGACTTTTTACCGCGAGTACAACTTGATGCGCGGGCGGTTTCTGACTTAGAGATGATTGCTATCGGCGGGTTTAGTCCCCTCACAGGTTTTATGAACCAAGAAGACTACACCCGCGTCGTCCAAGAAATGCGGCTCGCGAATGGACTGGTATGGTCAATACCCATTACACTATCAGTAACAGCAGAAATTGCTGCCCCATTATCAGAAGGTAGCCTCATCCGTTTGGATAACCCCAACGGTGAATTTATCGGAGTTTTGCAACTGACGCAAAAGTATCTCTATGATAAAACCCAAGAGGCTATTCATGTTTACCGCACCGATGACCCTAAACATCCAGGGGTGCAGGTAGTCTACAACCAAGGTTCTGTAAATCTCGCGGGTGACATTTGGCTATTAGAACGCCATCCCCATAGCCAATTTCCCGCCTACCAAATCGACCCAGCAGCTTCGCGACAGATGTTTAAGGATAAAGGTTGGAAAACTATCGTCGGTTTTCAAACCCGCAACCCCATCCACCGCGCTCACGAATATATCCAAAAGTGTGCTTTAGAAACCGTTGACGGTTTATTTTTGCACCCCTTGGTAGGAGCAACAAAAGAAGATGATATCCCCGCCGATGTGCGGATGCGCTGCTATGAAATCTTGCTAGAACATTATTATCCCCAAGATAGGGTGATTTTAGCAATTAATCCGGCAGCCATGCGTTATGCTGGGCCACGGGAGGCAATTTTCCATGCTTTAGTCCGCAAAAACTACGGTTGTACTCACTTTATTGTCGGACGAGACCACGCTGGTGTGGGTGATTATTACGGCACTTACGATGCTCAGTATATCTTTGATGAGTTTGAGCCGAATGAACTAGGTATAGTACCTATGAAGTTTGAACACGCTTTCTACTGCACACGCACCAAGCAAATGGCTACAACTAAAACTAGTCCCAGTAAACCAGAGGAGCGCGTTCACCTCTCAGGAACTAAAGTAAGAGAAATGCTGCGCCGGGGTGAATTACCACCACCAGAATTTTCTCGCCCTGAAGTTGCAGCAGAGTTGGCGCGGACAATGCAAGCACAAGCATCTTCTTAATATCTGGGTGAATCGCAAAACTGTATAAAGCTTAACTTTACAGTCAACCCCACAGGCCTATAAACTCTTATTTGAGGACTGACGGCTGATTGTAATTTTTCATCTGTGTGTCTTTGTTTTTGTGCCTCAGCGGCACAAAAACACTAAGTCATAGTGAAGTAGTCAGGGTAGCTGGGAGTGTCCTGGGAGGTTTTCATGAAGCGGCGGTTTTTTTTACAACGGATTGGTTCTATACTAGCAGTATTGGGTATAACTGAAGCTCAGTTGTTGACTTTCAGCGATCGCTACTCCCAAGCTTTAGCACAGTCTGGTAAACGTAAATTAGCATTATTGATTGGCATTAATCAATACCAAAAGGGTCTGTTTTTAACCGGTTGTCTCACCGATGTGGAACTGCAAAAAGAACTATTAATTCATCGGTTCGGCTTTCAAAGCTCAGACATCCTGACTTTAACTGACGAAGACGCTACCAGGAAATCCATTGAGACGGCTTTTACAGAACACCTCGCCGGGGTCAAAGCCGATGATGTCGCCCTGTTCCACTTTAGTGGCTATGGAACTCGGATTAAATCCGGTAACTTTATAGATACCACCCAAAATGCTTTAGTTCCAGCTTACGATCCTCTAATACCACAAAAAGATGAAACAGTCAACTATATATTAGCAGAAACAGTAGAATTATTATTGCGATCGCTACCCACAAACAGAGTGGCTGCAGTATTAGATACCAGCTTCCATGCTCCCAGCATCCCGCCCATAGGTTGGCGAATTCGCGTCCGTCCCGAATCAACACAAGCACAACTAGCAACCGCAGAACTAGAGTTGTTACGACAACTCAAAACTCAAAACTCTAACCCCAGTTATCCAGTTGTCTTGTCTGCTACTGCTGACCCTCAACAGTTAGCCAGGGAAATACTATTTTCCGGCTTCAGCGCCGGGTTATTTACCTACGCCTTAACTCAATACCTATGGGAAACTACACCACCACGGACAATTAATTTCACTCTTTCCCATGTGGGTAGCTATATGCATAAACTCGGAAGTAATCAGCAACCGGGATTATTAAATGAGACCAAAAATCCCCTCAAACCATTAACCGTCGAGAATTTACTCCTCCCAGACAGCACAGTGGCCGGGGAGGGAGTCATTAAAGCCCTAGAAGATGATGGGAAAACAGCCCAAATATTTTTAACCGGACTACCGCCACAAGTCTTAGAACACTACGGCACTAATTCCCGATTCAACCTATTAACAGGAGAACAGTTAATCCTGCGATCGCGCAACGGCTTAACAGCCAAAGCTCAGACATCTAAGACATTACCACAAACTCCCCCACTTGTAGGACAAGTATTTCAAGAAGCCGTGCGGGTATTACCGCGAAATGTTAATTTAATAGTGGGTTTAGATACACGATTAGAAAGAATTGAGCGGGTAGATGCCACAAGTGCCTTCGCTGGAACTGACCATGTTTCCACCGTAGTCGCCGGAGAACAACCCGCAGATTGTGTATTTACTAAACTCTCAGAAACTCCCAGTCGCTATGGTTTATTTACTCCCGGCGGTAAACTCATAGCTAACACATCTGGAGAACCAGGGGAAGCGGTAAAATTAGTGGTGCAAAGGTTAATCCCGAAATTACCAACTCTGCTAGCAACAAAGTTATGGCGACTCACAGAAAATGAAGGTTCTTCGCGCTTACCAGTCAAAGCTACTCTGGAAATTATTCACAACTTATCACCCCGCGTTGTCATGCAACGTCAAACTACACGCTCTCTAACTTCAGCACAAAGCTTACCGCTGACAGCCCTGAGTAATCCCATTGTACCCATTGGCAGCCGCATGCAGTACCGATTACAAAATCAGAGCGATCGCCCCATCTACTTAATGCTCCTGGGATTAAAAAACAACATCAATGCGATCGCCTTTTATCCTTGGCAATCCCCCGAACAATCTACATACTTAAACTCTAAACCCCTATTCCAACAAGTAGTTATTCCCCCTGGTGAAACCATGTTATTACCCAAAGGTGTCACAGATTCTGAATGGATGATCCCAGCCCCAGCTTACGAATGCGAACACCAAATGATGTTTAGCACCGCCCCCTTTAGAGAAACACTAGGATATTTAGAAAAAGCCAAGTATCCCATCACAGACCAAAGACCCTTTGGCGCATTATTGAAACCTTTAGAAATTGCTCAACTATTATTGCAGGATTTGCATAACGCCAGTGCAGTCACATCCGAAACTAACATCACATCTACCGACTCCTATGTATTGGATGTGAAAAATTGGGCTAGTTTCAACTTTGATTTTCAAGTCGCCTAAACTACCGATATTCCTTGGGGTTGACTCCCATAACGCGCTTGAAATTCCGGGTTAAGTGACTATGACTATAAAATCCACAGCATACAGCAATCTCAGCTAAAAACATTTGAGATGAGCGCAACAGGACTGCTGCGCGTTTTACCCGCTGCTGAATAATATATTGATGCAATGGGATTCCCATTGATTCCTTAAACATACTGCATAGATATGGCTGACTGTAACCTACCAGTGCCGCTAGGTCACCCAACCTGATATTTTGGTCAAGATAGGCCTCAATATAATCAATGAGCAGTTTTAAGGTAGATAAACCCAAACCCCCAGGATCCTTTCGCCCTCGAATACCGGCGCTAGAATGGTGCTTTACCAAGCGCATCACTAAAGCGTTGATCAATGTATCTTGATAAACAGACCCCATTTGACAATCTGGTGGCGCTGCTAGTTCAGCCTTTAAAGCCATCCCTAAATGATAAACCCCTCCATCCTCTACACCAGAGCGCGGAATCATTCCCACATCACCATTGGTCATCCTATCCTGGGCCAGGTCATTCACCAACTCCGTTTTCAGAAAAAACAAAGTAATCCCCATGTCTTGATTCCATGTAGCACAGTGAGAGGCTCCATCAGGAAAAATGCCTATACTCCCATAACCCAATAGTTTACGGGGGTATAGCTTACCATCTAACCGACATTCTAATTCAGTTTTGCAATTGATATCAGACACGGCCAAAAACTGATATCCCTTAACACAGTGTTCTGGGACTTCATGGGGAGGTAGTTGATCATAGTGCAGCATAATCACTTGATCTTGTTCCATGGAGTGGAAAACAGTGGGCTGATAGGGTAAAACCCTCATCAGGGTATTAAACTCCTGGGGATATACCTTTAACTGGGAATTAACACTGGGATGATGGTCTAATTGTGGTTTGTGCAAATCTTGGTTGAGTAGATTTACCATGGGGTGAGGCTTAAATTGTAATTGCTAAATTAAAATAATTTATTTCACAATCGTCTCACAGTTTAAACCTGAATGCTATTACTATTAATAATACTTATGTAATAATAATTCCAGCTTTTGTTTAGTTGCCTCCGGTGCTTGATCTAACTGAGTTAAAATCGCATATTTCAACGCCGAATGAGCATCACTCACCGGGGGATTGGCGCTTAAACGCCTGACAGTTTCTTGAATAACCTTTTGCGCATTCACCGCATTACGCTGTAAATTACCAATTACCATTTCTACCGTCACACTATCATGATCCGGGTGCCAGCAATCGTAATCTGTCACCAGGGCTAAAGTTGCATAGGCAATTTCCGCCTCCCTGGCTAACTTCGCCTCTGGTAAGTTGGTCATCCCAATCACTGTTGCGCCCCAACTGCGGTAAAGATGGGATTCCGCCTTCGTGGAAAATGCGGGGCCTTCCATGCAGACATAAGTACCACCGCGATGCAGTGTCACATCTGGTAAATTTAAAGATGCGATCGCAGAGGCTAACACCCCAGCTAAATTGCCACAAATCGGGTCACCAAAGGCAATATGAGCCACAATTCCCTCCCCAAAGAATGTAGAAACCCGATTTTTAGTTCTGTCAATAAACTGATCTGGGATCACCATATCCATGGGTTTGGCTTCTGCTTTCAAAGACCCCACCGCACTGGCTGAAATTAAATACTCTACCCCCAGCTGCTTCATCCCATAGATATTAGCGCGAAAAGGCAACTCAGAAGGCGTTAAAGTATGATTACGACCATGGCGCGCTAAAAATGCAACTCTTTCTGTACCTAGCGTACCCAAAATTATCGCATCGGATGGGGAACCAAAAGGGGTTTTAATCTCTAATTCTTCTACATCCTTTAAGTCTGCCATTTTATACAGACCACTACCGCCAATAATCCCAATCCGAGCTAGTGCCATATTCTCTCATCCTTGATTTAGTATAATTAGTATGACTGGTATTAATCTTGTATTCGTAATCCCACTGAGAATAGGTCAAAGTTATCAGGAAAATGAGTATTGCGATCGCAATCAGCTTTTGCTAACTTCGTCCCCGTGAGATTAGCTTGACGCAAATCCGCCGCAAACAACAAAGCACCCCGCAGGTCAGCATTTTGCAAATCAGCTTGAGTTAGGTTAGCAAAACTCAGGTCACAACCTCTGAGATTAGCACCATTCAGATTAGCTTCACTCAGGTCAGCATAACTCAAGTCACATCCTTTGAGATCAACACCCTGCAAATCCGCCTTACCTAAGTTAACCCCGGTAAAATCCCGTTTTCCCGCCGCATATCTTTCTAAAACAGTCACGGTAGTATTAATATTATTCTCTTGAGAATTTGTTTCCGCCATAGAAGCACCGATACTTTTTTGCTAACATTCACTAATACTGATTTGTAAATTAGTTCAAGACTTTCATGTGTAAGAATTTTTTTCTATACTTAGTGACACAAACCAAGTGTATCTTCAGGTCTGAAATACTGTGTCTTTCATGTCTTAAACCACTTGTCATTTTTGGGTAAACACTGTAGAATCTATCTTAACAGACAAATTTTAGCACAAAGCATGAAAGCTAGATATCAGTACAGATTTTACCCGACAGACCAACAGCAACAGAGTTTAGCTCGGTTGTATGGTTGTGTTAGAGTTGTCTGGAATGATGCTCTAGGTTTGTGCAAACAATCTCAAAAGCTGCTTGGGTACAACAAACTCTCGGCAATGCTAACCCAAGCTAAAAAGACTGAAGCGAGAAAATGGCTATCTGATGTTTCTTCAGTGCCATTACAACAGTCTCTTAGGCATTTAGATGTTGCTTACAAAAACTTTTTCAATTCCCTTAAAGGTAAGAGAAAAGGTAAAAAGGTTGGGGTTCCTAGATTTAAAAAGAA
>NZ_JANQDF010000141.1:0-14336 GCF_029891675.1 Anabaenopsis tanganyikae CS-531 | reverse complement strand
GGTTCTTCAGTACCTAATATGCTAAATTGTTTTGATAAAATCCGAAAAGGCTTACCGTATAAGGGAAATAATGTTGGTTATTGAAGAAAATGCCTGAATATTCCTTCTTAATCTCTGTTCCCTGTTCCCTGTTCCCTGTTCCCTCGAACCAGTTGTTAAATTAGCATAACAAGTACGGTAGAGCCAAAATAGCTAAACATGACAATGTTTAGATTGTCATGTTTATTTGTTCGATATAATCAAAATATAGCAATCCTAAATGATTCATGAACAATTTCTGTTCCCTGTTCCCTGTTCCCTGTTCCCTTTCCTCACTCATAATTTCTCAAGTCAAATAGGATGACTATATTTGGTAATAAAATAGTTATAGTTATTGATTCAAGACTATACTTGCTAAGTTACAGGTGTAATTACCACATGGCAGAATTTTTTAATAAAGCAGTACATTGGCTTTCTATAATTACACAAATACTGCTCATGGCTTGCTGGTAGCTGTGTGTATCCTCTTGTTCCAAGGATAGTTTGGCAGCGGTTTGTAAATCTTGAATAGCCTTGAGGTTATTTCGATCAGAGTCTTGTCCAGCATACTGTGTAAGTTCATAGCGAATCATCCCTCGTTTGAGATAGACTTTCGCCAAGTTACCATTGATTTTTAGTGCTTGGTTGAAGTCAGCGATTACCTGTTGATATTCTGGAATAAAGTTGCTGCTAAACTGTGCCATTCTATAGCGGATTTCACCGCGATGAAAATAAGCTTCTGCTTTGGATGCATTCAGTCGAATCGCCAGGGTCAAATCAAGAATAGCTTTTTGATAATCTTGCACAGATTGACCGCTATATCTAGCCATTTCCGAACGGACAATACCCCTTTTAATATAGGCTTCTGTTTCTTGCTCGTTCAGCGATAAAGCTTGAGTAAAATCAGTGATCGCTAGGTTATATTCGCGATCGGGATCGTGGCTATATTCAGCCAGCATATAATGAACATTGCCTCGGTGGATAAAAGCTTTAACTTCTTGAGGGTTAATCTGCAAAGCTTGATTATAGTCTGCCAGAGCGCCTTCATAATCCCTCAATTCATAGCGGGCATTACCTCTGTGAACATAAGCACTAGCATTTGTTGCTACCTGTTCTATAGCTTGGCTAAAGTGTTGTACTGCTTTGTGATAATCTTTTGCTTGGTAAGCAGCATGACCCTGTTGATAGTAATCGGCGAAAGTCAGAGTATCTGGCTGGGGTTGAGGAGGAGTTATCAAAGTTTGTTGAGTGTAGGTATTTTGAGAAACATAAGGACGAGTAAATTTAATTGCTACGTCTAAATACCCCAACACACCAAAACCCACTAAACACAAAATAGCGGGATAAAACTTTGTGTTTTTTTGACGTTGATAAACAGAATACTTAGGTAACTGCCAATGATTTATTTGGGATTGCGGCCTGACTGGTTGTGGAGAACGTGGACGCTGGGCGTAACGCCTTTTAGGTACAAATCGTGGGCGCAGATGTTCGCGATTTTCTACTGCTCTAGGTGATGGAAATGGATCACGTCCACCTAAGCGCAAAGCACGTTTACACCAGGGACAACTATCTAAATGGTGATTATAGCGATGCTGGGGATTAGCAGTACAAGTAATCAGGCTATCTTCTGCTTGGGCTAAAACTGATAACCAAGTTTGGGCGTTGGGGCGCAGATGTGGGTGATCGTGACCATCTTCAAAACAACGTAAAAACAATTCTTGCAACTTGGGATGCAGCATTTCCCAAGGGGGTGCGATGGGGGTAGGGAGATAAGGTACGTGACGCTTTTGACTATAAGTGAAATGTCCCGCAGCAATCCGGGCTTCGTAGGGTGGTGGCTCAGAAACACCTTGAAAGATTCCCGAAAAGGGGTGAGTACCTTCCATTAAAAGTTGAAAAATCAACACCGCCAGCCCAAAGGAATCATGGGTGATTTTGCGATCGTGTTGAGCAAAAATTTTATTCTGTAGTTCTGGTGGGGTAAACTCTGGTTTACCTACAGGACAGCGATAAACAACATTCTGATCAGGATCGTACACTTGGAACGAGTCAGTATCAACCAAGGTCACCAGTGCTGTATCGCTAACGAGAATATTTGACTCATTGACGTCACCAACGCAATATCCACTATTATGCAAAGCTGCAAAAGCCGCGGCCAAATTACGAGCGGTGCGTAGCAGATACTGATAATTGAATAAGGGACAGTGTTCGCGACGAGTTCTGGGATTGTAAAAGTCTATAATGGGGCGCATCCCACGAATGCGAGGCATTAAAAAGCCGATGATGCGATTGTCTTGGTCTTTTGACCGTAATAAATCCAGCGGCCAAGCAATGGAAATATGCCCCAAGCTAGCTGTAGGGTTTTCTGGAGGGTTGTCCAGCATCGCCTGGAGTTTGTTGGCGTGAGCAACTGTTGGTTTGTGATAGACTTTAGCGACTAAATCACCACAGGAGGGCACTGTATAGATACAAGCTTCACCGCCACGCCCCAAACTCACGCTGAGGTTGATAATTTCTTGTTTGGGAAAACAACGTAAGACTTGCATGATAAAATTACGATGAATGGGGTTATGTAAAATACAAATCTCGCAAAATCACCACAACGTTGCTCAGATAAAAGATCATTGAGCATTCCTAAGACCTGCTAAAATCAGGGTCAGGTCATCATCAGTACGTTGGGTAATCCGTTCAGAACCTAAAAACCTCACCAACTGTTCCTTGGCTGTTGTCTGATCTTCGGCATTCTCCACAAAGTCGAATAAGGGAAAAAAGAAGGGTTTATGAGGTTCGCCCACCAGCATATTTAAGGCCAGCATTTGTAGTCCATCGGTAAGGACGGCAATATTAACTATGTTTTCACGCCATAATCTGATTTGCGCTGTATCTAAGGCATGAGGGGAAGTTAAAAAAGTTGTCTCGTTGATGTATTCTCCATGATCAGGTCTTGTCAGTGCCATTAAGTTACCCATGCGATCCTTGGCCACTGCTAAACCATCACCAATTTGTACCACGGCGACCAGATCCGGGGTAGCAACCATTATAATTAGGGTAGTTGCTAAATCTTGAGGCTGTTTGCTGCCAGTTCTTGCTGCATCCTCTACCGCTTTTTTGGCTGCTAGTAAGGCTTCATTCAATAGCGATCGCACAATTGCATCATCTGCAAGGGAATCTCTAGTAATTTGTTTGATAGCAAGGGTTTCTATTGCTTTTTCTACAGCTACCATTGCTCCCACTTTTCCCTGGCTGGCAGAACCTGCACCATCAGCAGCCGCGGTGAGCAACACATTACCTGGTAGTAGCTGCCAGTGGTGAGCATCTTGACACAGCTGCTTATTTCTGATGTGGCTTGTACCGCATACAGATGCAGCCACTACTTGCCAATGAGATATCTGTTTCAATGTTGTATTCATAGATTTTTTTTCAGGCATAGCTCGTGTGAATGTAAGCCACGATACCTACGGTAAGCGACGCTAACCCGATTAAAGAGTACCCCAGCCAATGGGTGGTAGTGCTACCTGTTCATCTACCTGAGAATGGGAAACTGCTGACATACTGGCTGACAACCAAACAAACATCTCAATAAAGTTAAGTCCTTTGAGTTTGAGTGGGGTTCGCACTGCTAATTGATTTAAGCGCATCATGTTAGCGTTTTCTACACCTACTGTGAAGAATGCAACTCGTTTATTAGCTTCATCTACTTGTAGGCGTTGCGCTGCTTGCTCTATGAGATGGTCTAATTCACCTTGTGGTTCTCCATCTGTAATCATGAACACCCAAGGACGATAATAAGCAATGCCATTGGCACGATATAAAGATTTACGCTCTTCCACCATGTCCAATGCTTTATGAATTCCTGCCCCCATAGTCGTTAGTCCCTGGGCTGTCAAAATGGGCGGGTTAAATTGATCGGCTGTGACAAAATCCTGGACTATATTCACATTAGTATCAAAAGTGATGATCGCTACTTCAACCCTTCTGGATGCTAAGGAATTTTTGACTAATTCATCCTTCAAACTCAGCAAGCCCTGATTTAAAGCTTCTATAGGATCTCCTTGCATTGATCCTGATGTATCTAGCAATAGCACACAAGGACAGCGTGGTTCAGGATTTTCAGCAAATTCGACTATTTCATCGAGTTGTAAGCTTTCATGCATAACGGTTTTTGTTATGTTGTACGTCACTGCTTTATTTTCCTTTTTTCAAAGTATATACCTTAGTTTCCGGAGGCTATAAGACTAAACATAAATGTTTAGCCCTAATTAGTGCAATCTTTATGAAACAGATAGTTTGGACAAACTTATCTACATATATTATTTTTTGATTAAGATACTGCTAATTATTCTGCGTATACAGGGTGGTTTTGTGAATTTCATTCCTTTCTGTCACTGCACAAAATACGGTTCATTACATATTCATTTAGAACACAATATTATATACAAAGTCATTTTTTATATCGACAACATCATGATTTTGAACAGGATATAGCATTTACCATGCTCGTGAGGTACATTTTTTTTTAGTTTGAGGGAACAGGGAATAGGGAATAGGTGTGTACTTCATGAGCCTGAAAAAGGCTATATTCCATCTTATTGAACAGGATATTATACCAAATATATCAATAATATTTAGTATAATATCATCGGTGTATGTATACAGCAAATACATAATACTTTCTTGAGATAAATATTAAATTTGAACAAAGTAAGCATAATGAGATTCCTATTTTTAAGTTATTTAAAACACTCGGAAATCTGATTAATTTTGATAATTTTAGAAGACTACATCCTCATGGTTTATGAAGATACTGATGTGCATCAGATTTACCCTTTGACCAATGACCGATAAATGTGGATAAATTTTCATTCTCTGCTAGATACAAGTTAGATGGGCGTTAAAAATTATCCTGACCACAAGGGGACACTGAAGAGGTTTTCTGGCTACTTTACCTTTCCTGAAGTAGGTTGGTTTTTTTCAAGTGATTATACTTAGAATATAACTGCTACAAATTTAGTACACAGAACCCTAGATAAGAGTAAAAATAAAATCTCATCCTACGCATAAATTCCTGTAGATGGGTAATGCTAGGATATTCCTGATCCTGTTACCTAAAATATTCAGGATCAGGGATTAATAATAATAAATAACATAAATCCTACTTGTGAAAGAGTAACGGCTGCTACTATAACCATACAAAAAGTTAAGAAAATTTTGTGTTTACCCAGAGGAGCAACATTTGTAGTAAATACAGCATATTTCGCTACAGAATGGCTGGATATACTGCAAAATTTATTTACATTTTACATTAACATAAAAACTGCCGGAAATAAACCGGAAATAAACCGGAAATAAAATATAGATGATTAATTATTCTTCTGCTGGAAAAATTTCATCAATTGTTGGTTCCATGCTGCTATTTTGAGTTACTTTATTAGGATCATGATCTGAGAGAGAAGATGGCGAAATGATTACTAACTCACTTTCTTGTCCGAGACTATTTCCCCATTCATCTAGAACATCTTTAATCAATACTTCTTGCAACCAAATCTTAGCAACCACAGTCAAAGGTAATGCTAAAAATAATCCTAAAAAACCAAAGAAAGTAACGAAAAATAGTTGGGAAATTAAGGTCACAGCAGGTAGTATAGAAACGCGATGTGCCATGACAGTGGGAGTCACAAAGTTGGCATCAATCTGTTGAATCACAAGATAGAGAAGCAACACTAGCAGAGGTTTCCAGGGAGTATCTAACAAGGCGATCGCCATTGCTGGTATTAGACTCAATGTAGGACCTAAATTAGGAATTAAGTTGAGAAATCCTGCTAAAACGCCCAAAGCTAGAGCGGCTTTGACACCCAAAATATATAAGCCGATCACACTTGATATTCCCACCACACTCATAGCAATAAAAGCACCTGTTATCCATCCCTCCAATGAAAGTTCACATTGATCCAAAATCCCATCTATTCTTGAGCGATAAAATGAAGGGAATAGGCGAATAAATAATCGGCGATAGGCTTGAGGTTCGGCTAATAACATCCCCGTTAGTACTAGGAGTAATAACATCTTAACTAGGACTTCTAGGGAGCCAGAAACAAAAGCAAAAGAGTTACCCAATACCTGATTGAGAAAGGGTTGTGCTTGTGCAATCAGGTGACTGAGATTAGGGAGGTAGGGAACCAGTGGAGTGGGAACGAGGGTTTCTAGTTCCTTTAGCCAACTATTAAAAAGAGCAAAACCTTGAGGAACGCGATAAGTGAGTTCTTGAAACTGCTGCACAAAAGGGGGAACAATCAGCCAGAAAAAACATACTACACCGGCGAAGAAAATACACACCGATAGGAGAACAGCGAGGCCACGTTTCAAGCCTAAGCTTTGAAGACGTTTGGCTAGGCGATTTAAGGTAGTAGCCAAAACCACTGCAGCAAATATCAGCAATAGAACTTGCCGAATTTGCCATAAGATATACAAACAAAGAACTATAGCGATTAAGCCAATCCACTGCCCAAGGTTCACAGTCCTGCCCCAGATGTATCATTGTTACCTTAGCTGATTTTACCAATTTCTACTAATTTTGTTTGAGTATTGATTGGAATCTGCAAAATAAAGCGATCGCGAGCATCAGATTCGGTAACAGAACTATAATCAGGGCATTGGCATTTGTTGCGGCTATGGATAAATGCGGTCCTGCGTATTTAATTAATAGGGACAGCAAACCGGAAACCACCAGCAATTTAGCTACAAATCCTAAATTATTTTTCATAATAGTACGGCAATACACATTTCTCTGTGGGGTATACCCGATATTAGGTGACTGGGTTTAGTTTCTAGAATAAACCTATATAGAGACAAATCTTGAGATCAATACTGCCAAAATTGTTGCTGTGTGAATTTTTTTGTTGCTAATAGTAGTTCAGCACCTGGGTTAGGCATCTCTATATGTATTTGTGTGTTTTGGCATGAGGCAAATTCTATTAGGAACTGATACAGCAGTGTGCAGGTGAGTTTACTACATCAAAAGATAACTGACTAAGGAGGGTGTATCTAAATGCCTGTAGAAACTAATAATAATTACCAAAGACCAGATAAAGCACCAAAACCTAGGCAATTGGGCGGTAGTTTGCTGATTCTATTGACTTTTTTATTACTGCTTAACTTGGTTGTTCCCAGTTTGTTTGGGCAGCGGCAAGCTCAAGTTCCCTACAGTGAGTTTATCGCGCAGGTGCAAAATAATCAAGTGGAGCAGGCGGTTGTGGGTAGCGATCGCATTGAGTATACCATGAAAACCCAAACTGCTGAAGGTGAAACTGTAAAACAGGTATTCACCACTACGCCAGTAGCCATCGATTTAGATTTGCCCAAAATTCTGCGTGAGCATGATGTCGAATTTACAGCACCACCACCATCCCAAAATGCCTGGATTGGTACTTTACTCAGTTGGATTGCACCCCCATTAATTTTCTTTGGGATTTGGGCTTTTGTGATCAGTCGTCAAGGTAGCGGTCCGGCTGCATTGACAGTAGGTAAAAGCAAAGCCCGCATCTATTCCGAAGGCATCACGGGTGTACAATTTAGTGATGTTGCCGGTGTAGATGAAGCTAAGGCAGAACTAGAAGAAATCATTGATTTTCTCAAAAATGCCGGTAAATACACCAGACTGGGGGCAAAAATTCCTAAAGGCGTATTGTTGGTGGGACCTCCGGGAACGGGTAAAACCATGCTAGCTAAAGCCGTAGCGGGTGAAGCTGGTGTGCCGTTTTTCAGTATTTCTGGCTCAGAATTTATTGAATTATTTGTGGGTGTAGGTGCAGCCCGGGTGCGTGACTTGTTCGACCAAGCCAAACAGCAAGCCCCTTGTATTGTGTTTATTGACGAATTAGACGCACTGGGTAAGTCTCGTGGAAGTGCTGGGCCGATTATGGGCGGTAATGATGAGCGTGAACAAACTCTCAACCAGCTACTGAGTGAAATGGATGGTTTTGACGCTAACACAGGGGTGATTATCATTGCAGCGACCAACCGTCCCGAAGTCATTGACCCCGCATTAAGTCGTCCAGGTCGATTTGACCGTCAAGTTGTGGTTGACCGTCCTGATAAAAGCGGTCGTGAAGCTATTCTGAATGTCCATGCGAGAAATGTGAAATTAGCTGATGATGTTGATTTATCAACTATTGCGGGTCGAACTCCTGGTTTTGCGGGAGCAGATTTAGCTAACCTAGTCAATGAAGCTGCACTGTTAGCAGCCCGACAAAATCGCCCTGCAGTATTAATGGCAGATTTTAATGAAGCTATTGAGCGGTTGGTGGCTGGTTTAGAAAAACGTTCTCGTGTGCTGAATGAACTGGAGAAAACCACAGTAGCCTATCACGAAGTTGGTCACGCCATCATCGGTGCGTTAATGCCTGGTGCTGGTAAGGTGGAAAAAATCTCTGTTGTACCCCGTGGTGTGGGTGCTTTGGGTTATACAATTCAGATGCCCGAAGAAGACCGCTTCTTGATGATAGAAGATGAAATTCGCGGACGCATTGCTACTTTATTGGGTGGCCGTTCTGCTGAGGAAATTGTTTTTGGGAAGGTTTCTACTGGTGCTGCTGATGATATCCAGAAAGCTACTGATTTGGCAGAACGAGCTATTACTATCTATGGGATGAGTGAGAAGTTGGGTACTGTGGCTTTTGAGAAGATTCAACAGCAGTTCCTGGAAGGTTATGCTAATCCCCGCCGTAGTATTAGTCCCAAGGTGGCTGAAGAAATTGATCGGGAAGTGAAGCTGAGTCTAGATAATGCTCATCACATCGCTTTGAGTATTTTGCATTATAACCGCAAGTTGCTAGAGGAGATTGCACAGGCATTATTGGATAAGGAAATTCTGGAAGGTCTTCAATTGCGTGAGTTCCTTAACCAAGTTGAAGCACCAGATGAATTGGATGAGTGGTTACGAACCGGTAAGTTATTGGCAGACAGACCATTGATGCAATCACTTCTGGTTTAATGATTTTAGCGTGAATTGTTTAGCGATCGCCCTATTTCTAGGGCGATCGCTTTCTTCATGAAATTATCTCACTTCACCAAAGGCATGTTCTACGTCTGCCATATTGCCATATTCCCTTTCTGCCATTTGTTGGAGGATGTTGATTATTTCTTGACTGGCGTTTTTCTGTCTGGCATGGTTGACTAAATCCTGTTTATTGGCTGGAAAATCTATGCCGCTGAGACTTCTAGAAATATCAACTGCAGATACTGCCATAACTTCACCTCTGTTAGTGGGTTGTATCTAGGCTATTGGCTATGGCTATCTGTCATTCTCTACCTAGGGTTGTATCTTAAGTCGGAAATTCGTTGTAATTGCATATACATCCAAATTTGATTCATAAACTCATCAAATGCCTCTCCAATCAGCTTCTCTGCCAAATTTTAATTGTTTGATCAAAACTTCCAGAAACTAACATCTCACCCGAATCTGTGAAGGCTAGGGCTGTAACTGTATGGCTATGGCCATTAAAAGTAGCTAGCAATTCGCCTGTTTCTGGATGCCACAATTTGATGCTTTGATCTGCACTACCACTGGCGATAAGTCCATCAGGACTCAGGGCTACAGCATACACTTTATCTCTATGACCCTTGAGGGTACGAATTAATTTCCCTGTTTCCAAGTGCCAAATTTTAATTGTTTGATCCCAACTACCACTGACTAGTAGTTTACCATCGGCACTGATAGTCATGGCAGAGACGATGTGAGAATGACCGGTGAGGCTGTATGGGGGTGGTGAATGTTTGAGAGTTTTCCACCCGCTGGGTTGTGAAGTCCGCCAAACTTTGATTTTGCGGTAGCTACCTGTAGCTAATATTTGCCCATCTTGACTAAAAACTAGGGAATGAGCGGCTGTATCATCTAAAGATAAGGCGATCGCTACCTGACGTTGGGTCAAATCCCAAAATAAGACTTTTCTATCATCCCCAGCCGTTGCTAACATCAGTCCATCTGGTGTAAATGCAACGCACCGCACCATAGCATTATGCTTGTGCAGAATATCGATTAAATCTAATGCGCCTACGTGCCAAATCTTGACCGTGGAATCAGCACTACCAGTAACTAAAGTTTGTCCATCTGAACTAAAGGCTAGAGAATTTACCATATCTACGTCTCCAGACACTACCCAAGGATACTCTGATAATGTCTGGATTAATTCACCCTTACTTAAATCCCAGAGCTTTGTTTCCCCATAACTACCACTTGCTAATATGGGGGAGGTTGTGCCATTGTTAGACCTGGAACTAAAAGCTATACAATTAATGCCTCTAGTGTGGCCTTTCAATGTTTGCCAACATTCCCAATCACCAATTATTGCCTTTTGCGGGTGTTCTGCTGGCAAAGTTTGCACTGTTTCTACTATTATCTGTTGTTCAACTAATGGCTGTGTGGGTTTTTTGATATTTCCTTGGGTAACTAATGATTCTAAATACCAACTCAAACCCCCCGCATACAAGAAATGATCGGGAGTAACATACAGTTTTGGTTCGGGAAATTTAATTTGGCTGGTTGGTAAAAAACCCGCAATGATACAATGTTTTTGGTAATAATTCATATCAGTGAATGGGTGCAGTAAACACAGAAAAACTAATACTTGATAATTCTTCAAATCATCCTGAGTAACTGACCACCTCACTTTATTTTTCTTAATACTATTAACACTTTCTCCATCAACTGCGTAAACTTGAATACTAACATTAGGATTATTAGCCAACAGGTAGGCAAATTTGCTCTCTCCGCGCAAATTCCCTTCATCATCTAACACCATGTGTTCTACACTGTCCTGTGGGATTTTTTTGACTAACTTACCCAGACATTCAGCCATCACTAACCCCACAATTTGCTCTCGGAAAAGATACTCTTGTGCTTGCTTCTGGAAGTATTCGGGAAAAGTCATCCCCCAGTCATCCGGGTCGGGATATTCCGGTGGTGTAGGGGGTGGATTTTTGGCGACAATTTCGGCTTGCTGACGGGAAAATTCGGTTATCTTCAGCAATTCCTCACAAGAGAATACTATTCTCTCACGGTGAGATGCTTTAACTTGACTTTCCAGCAAGGATAAATCATAAGTTTTAGGTTTTTTCACACGTTGAAGGAAGTCAGCTTGTTGAGCTTTGAGTAAGCTAATCCAATCCATCTGCATTGGGTGTGACACAATAATATTGCATACTTAGGGTAAGCTATACCGACCTAATTACTCAAGAGCAATCTGGAATTTATGAGTTACGATGCTGGTCAATTTGTCATGGTCAATGATTTGCATCCCAGAAATAGTTTTGGTAACAGATGTAAGTATAGTGGCTAAGATGGAAATAAAAGTATTTTTTGTTACTAATAATAAGTATGTATCATAGATTATAAGGCGCGAGTAGCAATCTTGGGGTTTAGCCGCTAGGTGAGGATATGATCATCTTTTGATTAAATATCTATCTTTAGATAGATGATTATATTTATACAATACTCTTAGTTGTCAAAATTAATTCGGTTTATTATGATACATTTCATCCAAAACTTTCAATGCGGATGATTACCTCCGATAGATGAACTGAAAGTATTTATATCTGTTGCTATGCAATGCAGCAGACATCCTCTGAGCATCAAGTAAAACTGGAGTACTGTCGTGACTTTTTTAAATTGGGTAAAAGAACAACAAAAAAATCTCCATGATTCTATTGTGCGGTTTAAAAACAAAGAATTCATGGATGCTATTGTTGCGGGATGCGCTTTAGTAGCAGCTGCAGATGGACATATTCATTCTACGGAAAAACAAAAAATGGCTGGTTTCATTGCTAGAAGTGAGGAACTGCGTGTATTTGAGATGAATGATGTCATTGAGAGATTCAACTATTTTGTGAGTGGTTTTGAGTTTGACTCAGATATTGGTAAAGAACAAGCACTAAAAGCTATTAGTAAGTTCAAGAATAATTCCGATGCTGCAAAATTATTGATTATAGTATGTTGTAGCATCGGTTCGGCTGATAATAATTTCGAGGAATCCGAGAAGCAAGTTGTGCGAGAAATATGTCAAAATTTGTCTTTGAATCCCTTAGAGTTTCAATTATAGCATTTCCCATGCTCGTGAGGTACAATTTTTTTTAGTTTGAGGGAACAGGGAACAGGGAACAGGGAACAGGGAACAGGGAACAGGGAACAGGGAACAGGGAATTGGTGTGTACTTCATGAGCCTGAAAAAGGCTATATACATATATTCCGACTACATATTACCTGAATTATCACGGAGTCTTGAATAATGACAATTAATCTGGCGAAGGGACAACGTATCTCTCTGGAGAAAGTTGCACCGGGTCTGTCTCAAGTTTTTGTTGGTCTTGGATGGGATGTAAAGTCTACTGATACCGGCACAGATTTTGATTTAGATGCCTCAGCTTTTCTGCTCAATTCTCATGATAAGCTCATATCTGAAGCCCATTTTATATTTTATAACAATCCTAAAAGTCCTGATGCTGATAAAGCAGTACAACATCTAGGAGATAACCTGACAGGTATAGGTGAAGGAGATGATGAGACAATCAAAGTTTCTTTGAATCAAGTACCTGATGAGGTTGAAAAAATTGCGATCGCTGTGACTATTCATGACGCAGAAAAACGCCATCAAAATTTTGGTCAAGTACAAAATGCCTATGTACGTATTGTGAATGAGCAGACAAAAGAAGAAGCTGTCCGCTATGAACTTACAGAAGATTATTCCATCGAAACAGCATTGATCATGGCTGAACTTTATCGTCAAGATGGTGAGTGGCGTTTAAATGCAGTCGGGTCTGGTTATCAAGGTGGTTTACAGGCGCTCCTTGATCGCTATAACTAGGTAATTCTCCAGAAGGCTAAAACCATTTTACTGGGGGAAAAGTCAGCATTTTCATTTACCCCAGTAAGATGGTTGGTCATACCAATTCTATGAGAAGTTAGGCACTTTACAAATTTATTCGTTCAAGGTTGAATTTCAGGAGACCAAAAAAATGGCAGTTACGTTAACAAAAGGACAACGGGTTTCACTAGAAAAAGTTGCGCCGGGACTTACGGAGGTATTTGTTGGTTTGGGGTGGGATGTGAAACCAACGGACACTGGCTATGACTTTGACCTAGACGCATCAGTTTTTCTACTCGGTAGTAACGAAAAGTTGATATCTGACGACCACTTTATTTTTTACAATAACCGGACTAGTCCAGATGCAAGCAAGTCAGTAGAACACACAGGGGATAATCTGACAGGTGTTGGTGATGGTGATGATGAGGTCATCAAGATTAGTCTGCAAAAGGTTCCTGCTGATATTCAGAAAATTGTGATTACGGTAACTATTCATGAAGCCGGAAAACGAGGTCAAAACTTTGGTCAGGTTCAAAATGCTTTTGTTCGTATCGTTAATGCTCAGACTAATCAAGAAGTAGTTAGATACGACTTGGTTGAGGATTACTCTGTTGAAACTGCATTAATTATGGCTGAAATCTATCGCAAAGATGGAGAGTGGCGTTTAAATGCAGTCGGATCTGGTTATCAAGGTGGCTTACAAGCATTATTAGATCGTTATAGCTAGGAGATGAGATATGGGAATTAATTTACAAAAAGGACAGAGAATTTCTCTGTCTAAGGAAGCTCCCACCCTGACTAAGTTGATGTGTGGACTAGGCTGGGATGTAGCAAAAACATCCGGCGGTGGGTTTTTTAGTAACTTTGCTGGTGGTGCTCAGTATGATTTGGATGCTTCTGTAATTTGCCTAGATGCCAATGGTAAGTTAACGAGTAAAGAGAATATTGTCTACTTTGGGAATCTTCAGCATTCGTCAAAAGCCATTATTCATACAGGGGATAACTTAACTGGTGCTGGTGATGGGGATGATGAGGTGATTATTGTTGACTTACCTAGGATACCAACCCAGATTGCTAAATTGGTTTTCGTAATCAATATTTATGAATGCCTTCGCCGTAAACAGGACTTTAGCCAAGTTGAAAATGCTTTTGTGCGTTTAGTCAATGCAGATAATAACAAAGAACTGGCTAGATATAACCTCTCAGGTAGAGATTATCAGGGGAGCACAGGAATGATATTGGCGGAAGTATATCGACACAATAATGAATGGAAAATGGCAGCTGTGGGCAATGGGATCACTGTCAACGGTTTAGCAGACATGATCAGGTCTACAATAATTTAATGAATTTATAGTCATTTATGTACATTTGTAGTATAATATTATGAGTGTACGATCATTAAATGAATGAAACTATCTGATTATGCAAAAAAGGTAGGGATAAGTTATAGAACTGCGTGGCGTT
>NZ_JANQDF010000140.1:0-36581 GCF_029891675.1 Anabaenopsis tanganyikae CS-531 | reverse complement strand
AGCATGGGAGCGGTTATCCCTTAGTAGACTTGCACGCCTTAGCCAGACGCGATATTTCTCTTAAGATTTACAAGAAAGACTACCGCTATCATTGCTTGGTTTTCGCGTTGGCAATAGTCTTAATTCAATACTTGATATCGTAGGATTATATATCAAGTGGGCGATTTTCTTAACTCACTTATGTTAATGCTTGTCAACATAAGTATAGTTTTGTCTATAAAATAGTCAGCTTAGGACTAGCTCTTGTAGGGTGGGTAGGAAAGCCCGCCCTACTACTCAGATTAAATCTGCTGTCAGTACAAATATTAGCTAACTTTAGATAGGTTTTATCGGAATACTTAATCGTGGCAGAAGAAAAAGCGTATTGGCTAGCTTGGTCGCAAATTTCCGGGGTGGGTCCAGTGTTAATGCAACGGCTAAACCAGCATTTTGGTAGTGTAAGTACAGCTTGGAATGCTAGCAAAGCCGAATTAGCAGAAGTGGAAGGTTTTGGTTTTCAGACCTTAGAAAAAGTAGTTGCACAGCGATCGCGTGTACGTCCAGAAGAATTACTCACCCAACATCACCAAGAAAACCCCCATTTCTGGACACCAGTGGAGCCAGATTATCCCCGTTTATTACTGGAAACTCCCACCCCACCCCCAGTTTTGTATTATCGGGGTCAAGTGGATCTGCGGGAAAATCTGGGACAAACACCCATGGTGGGAATTGTGGGGACACGGCGACCTTCAGACTATGGTATTCGTTGGACTCGCCAAATTAGCGCAGCCTTGGCTAAAAATGGCTTTACAGTCGTATCTGGGATGGCGGAGGGAATTGATACAGAAAGCCATCTAGCCGCGATGCAAGCGGGGGGTAGAACCATAGCAGTTTTAGGAACCGGCGTAGATGTCATTTATCCCCCTAAAAATCGCGATTTGTATAAACAGATTTTGACTCAAGGGTTAGTAGTGAGTGAATATTCCGCCAAAACCCCACCAGACCGCACTCACTTTCCCCGCCGTAATCGGATTATTGCGGGTTTAAGCCGTGCAGTTTTGGTCATGGAAGCGCCTGCTAAGTCTGGGGCTTTAATTACGGCTGGTTATGCTAATGAATTTGGCAGAGATGTCTATGCATTACCGGGAAGAATCGATGATTATCCATCGCAAGGGTGTTTAAAATTACTCAGTCAAGGTGCTTGTTTGGTGCTCAGGGAACTAGACGAACTGTTAAAAATGCTCGGAGCTATCCCCAAACTGGATACAATCGACACTACACCCATCCCGGAACAGGTTCCAGAAAAGGTAAAATTACCGAGGTTACCGCCAGAAATGCAAGCAGTAATGGATGCTATTGACTCTGATATTTTAACCTTTGATTTAATTGTGCAAAAAACAGGGATGAATACAGGCTTAGTTTCCAGCACATTATTACAGTTAGAACTTATGGGGTTAGTTTGCCAACTCCCTGGAATGCGTTATCAAAAGACCTAAATTTTACCCACAAAACTGCATATTTGCTAGATGTTCTTTTAGTTCACCGCCGAAAATAAATTTAGTTTCCCAAGCAGTAACCGGTAAAGAATTGGATCGATGGGGTGGTAGATGTGATGACTGAATTTACCAAAACTTATCTAGAGGGGAAAGGTTGTGGAGTCGAGAAGGGGTTTTGAGGAGCATTTGGGGGGATATTGTTCCCCATATTCTGAGGTGCTGGTGGAGTCATTACTGCATTGGATGCCGGATTTTGGTTAAATTGTTGGTAAGCAGCCTTAGAAATAGAGCTAATTAGTTTTTCGGCTTCCGGGTCATTATGGGGGCGTTGTACCATCACAGCCGCAATGTAGCGTTTACCTGTGGGGATATCAATTAAACCCACATCACCCAACATGGTGCCAATATCACCTGTTTTGTGGTGTATTCTTGCCCCTGGGCTTAAACCAGAAGGTAGCAGATGATTCCGCTCTGTACGACGCATAATATCAAGGATAAGGTCGCGCGATCGCATACTGACTAAATTCCCCTGATTGACCATAGCCAGTAAATTCGCCAAATCCCTGGGGCTAGTGGTATTGGTTCCTGATAAATCCGGGAGAGGATTACGAATAGCTGTAGCGGAGAGTCCCCAAATTTGAAACCGCTGATTCAGGGCTTCCATACCTCCTAATCGAGCAATCAGCATATTAGTAGCGGTGTTATCGCTGCTTGTACTCATGCGAGTAGCGATTTCCATGGCGCTATACTGAGTCCCCACTTTTTCATACTGCAGATTTCCCGAACCACCGGCTATCATATCTTTTTCCATGGTTAGCATTTCATCCAGGCGGACTTTACCGGCATCCACATCTTGGAAAAAGGCGATGAGAAGTGGTACTTTAATAGTACTAGCCGAGGAGAAACTGCTCGAGCCATTCACATCCACATAGCCACCAGTCTCTAAATCCAGCAAGAACACCCCGGGTTTGAGATTGGGGTTTGCAACTGCCAAATTTTGGATAGCATTTTTCAATGGGGTAATTTCCTGGGTTAAATATAAACCAGAAGTATTATGTATAACTTGCGGCTGATTCTGCCCCAAATGAGGAGATTGTGTCCCCGAATGACTGGGCATACGAGTAGCAGGGTCTAACACTGACAACACCGTACCCATGATCGCACCGACACCCACTCCCACAATCAACAACCGCAAAGCGTATAACATGGTTCTAGCCATGGGCTTTAACCGTGTTTTTCGCGATACTCGTCTACCCATTTTCGGCATTGCTTGCTTGTCTACCCGGACGGTCTTTAATTGTGCTTTACCCCTCCTCATATAGGGCATGGGTTTTACCCCTGTAGGCATGGCTAACACCGGTTTGGAGCGAGGCATCATATTATAATTCAGCCCCGTCACGGCTACTTGTTTCTTGGGAGAACGCTGCTGATTAATGACTTTTACTTTTTTCTTTGCCACCTTTTGGCCGTTACTCTGACGCGGGCGAAGGTTGGTCGGTTGACCCCGGGAAAAGTTTCTTAGTTTGTCACTTGACTCTGACACTGTTACTCCTTGTGACCCACTCGAATGTTTTCGGTGCAATCTCACTCTAGCTTGCGTGGCGTAGCCATACCAAAACTCACCAGTAGCCTTTGTATGTTTAGTGTAAGCTATTTTAAATGTTTCAGGGGGATAATTTCGTAGATTTTCTCAGGTTCAATCATAAGTTTTACTCATGGTTCTTGGTTTTAATCACCCATTCTATTTGTCGCAGAATCCCTCTGAGCATGGCTACCTCCTTGGTTTGTAGGTGCGCGCGATTATACAATTGGCGGAATTTAGCCATGCGACTAGCCGCTGTATGGGGATACAAGTAACCAATATCTAGTAGTAGAGATTCTAACTGCTGATAGTAGTTTTCTAATAGATCCAAAGATGCCAGTTCCAGGCTGGGAGGTGGCGTTGTCGGTGGTGCTATTTGTCCCAGTTCATAACAGCAAATACCTACAGCTGAGGCTAAATTCAGGGATGAATAATTGTCACTAGTGGGAATGCGAACAAACCTCTGAGCATAATTGAGTTCTTCATTACTTAAACCCCGGTCTTCTCTACCAAAAATCAGGGCTGCGGGTTCCTGTGGTGACTCTAATAACCAGGGTAGGGCGCTGCGGGGATTTTCTAAGGGTGTGTCCCAATCACGTACCCGCGCTGTGGTGGCGATCGCCCGGACACATCCGTGCAATGCTGCTGATAATGTGGGTACTAATACCGCAGATTCTAAAATATCCTTGGCATGAACTGCCATTTTCATGGCTTCCGGTGACAGTGGTTTGCATTGGGGATTGACTAAGACTAGGTTATGTAAACCAAAATTTTTCATTACTCTGGCGATTGACCCTAGGTTCAACGGTCCTGCTGGTTCCACCAACACAATTCTTAAGTCAGCCAATGCCATTTTTGCCTCCCATCATCCCTGTGATTTGTACTTAACTTTGTGCATTTTACCGATAGCTTGCATAGCGTAACCATCAAGCTATACAATTCTAGTTAAATGCCAAAGCAATCACCCGTTGCTAACATCGGATAAGGTAGTTAGCGCATAACAGAGGCCAAGATCAGGTGTTGAAGACGCTATTAGTGATGACTGTTGGTTTATTACCATCCCTGTTTTCCCTGTGGGTAATTCGTAGAACCCATTTTCACCCACGCCGACGGACCAGACAAGTAGCTACTCACTCACAAACACCCATCCCGGAGAGGATCACACCCTTTGAGAGCGATGGCGCTAGGTCACCGCTGCTACGCGATCGCTATTATTTGGAAGGTGTGGGTTATCTCATCGGTGATATTAGTTGTAAATTTAATGCTCGCTCTGGGTATATGCGTTGTGCTGTTAACCCCATTGGTCCTTGTGGGGGTTGTCGTCATTATGAACAACGAGAATTAGCAACTACGGAAAACCTCTTTTAACCGTTTTATCTTTGTTAGTAAGTATAAGTGCTTTTCTGTTACCTCACAAAGGTGGGAATGACCCACCTTACATTTAAGCCTGGAAACCGGCAAAAAAGTCAAGGGTTTCCTGCAAAGCCTTGATAAAAATATCAATTTCTTCGCGGGTGTTATAGAAAGACAAACTTACCCGTGCGGTTCCCGGTAAACCTAAGTAACGGTGTAAGGGTTGAGTGCAATGGTGTCCAGAACGAATCGCTACCCCTTCTTGATCTAATAATGTAGATAAGTCGTTAGGGTGGACATCTGCGACTGTGAATGCAGCTAAAGCAGCTCTACCTTCTCCTTGGGCGTTAGGTTTAGGCCCATAAACTTGAATTTGGGGTATTTGGGCTAATTTTTGGAATAAATAAGCGGTGAGTTCAGCTTCGTAGGCGTGGATTCTATCCATGCCAATATTACTAAGATAATCTACCGCCGCCCCTAGGGCGATCGCCTCAGCAATAGCGGGGGTACCGGCCTCAAATTTATGGGGTAATTCTGCATAGGTAGAATGGTCTAAATATACATCAGCAATCATCTCACCACCACCGAAAAATGGTGGCATAGATTCTAACACTGCCAACTTACCATACAAAAACCCAATACCAGTGGGTGCGCACATTTTGTGACCAGATGCCACCAACCAATCACAGTTTATTGCCTGCACATCCACGGGCATATGAGGTAAACTTTGGCAAGCATCAACCAAGAATTTAGCACCGTATCTGTGAGCGATGGTGGCAATTTCTGCTACTGGGTTAATGCAACCCAAAGTATTAGAAACATGACTTACTGCTACCAGTTTTGTTTTCTGGGAAATCAGCTGTTTAAACTGTTCTAAATCAAAACTACCTGCGGGTGTCAATTCGACAAACTTTAACACGGCACCCGTTTTTTGTGCTACCAATTGCCAAGGAACAATATTACTGTGGTGTTCCATCACCGACAGAATAATCTCATCTCCTGGTTGCAAATTGTTCATACCCCAGCTGTAAGCTACCAAATTAATGGCTTCACTGGCGTTGCGAGTGTAGATGATTTCCTGACGTGACGCAGCATGAATAAATTTAGCGACTTTATCTCGTGCTCCTTCATAAGCATCAGTGGCCTTAGCACTAAGGGTATGAGCGCCGCGATGCACATTAGCGTTATACTGTTCGTAATAATCCCGTAGGATATTTAACACGAACACGGGTTTTTGAGAGGTAGCAGCATTATCCAGATAAACCAAAGGTTTACCGTTAACTTCCTGATGTAGTAAGGGGAAGTCAGGGCGAACTTTGTCGGCTAGGGTTTTGGTAGGGGTGAAAGTCATGGGTAATTAGTCATTAGTGATGATAAATAGTCATTCATGACCATTTACCGTGTTTAATAGGATATTTTGCAGAGACTTGACGGGTATTTGGTTGATAATTTCCGCAGCAAAAGCGTTAATCAACAACTTACGCCCATCGCTTTCATTAATTCCGCGACTTTGCAGATAAAAGATGTCATCGTCTTCCAATTGACTAACCGTAGCACCATGAGCGCATTTAACGTTATCGGCGGTAATTTCCAATTGGGGTTTAGTATCCACTCTCGCCTTTGGCGATAACAGTAAATTGCGATTTAATTGTCCTGCATCTGTCAACTGGGCTGGTTTGGGGACAAAAACTTTACCGTTGAACACCGCATGAGCGCGATCGCCTACAATACACTTATGTAATTGTCTACTTGTACCATGGGGATGATTAAGTGCGATGAGACTGTGAGTATCAGCCAACTGCTTGCGAGAAATCATCGTCAAACCATTGAGAGTAGTTTCAGTTTGCTCACCAGTTTGGAAGACTTCCAAATTGTGGCGAGATAACCGACCCCCAAAAGTCAAAGCATGACAAGTATATCGACTATCACGAGCCTGAGTGACAGTCGTCTTCCCAATATGAAAAGCTTCTACACCTTCGCGCGCTAACCGAGTATGATTCACCTGAGCATTGTCACCCAGCCAAATTTCCGTTACCGCATTAGTCAGGTAAACCGGCTTGTTCTTAGTGTTTTCCGTCTCCCCCAACCCAGCAAAAGTAAAATCTTCCACCAAAGTTACACTACTACTAGACTCCGCCACTACCAAACAACGAGGCTGGTAAATGCTCGGTTGCTCATCAGCAGTATTGAGAAACAACAGATGAATAGGCGTGTCAACGGTGACATTTTTCCCCACCCACAACACCGCCGCATCAGAAATTCCAGCAGTATTAAGAGCAGTAAACACCTCTTGTGAACCTTCAGCTTGTGCTAAATAGGGTTTAACACCCTCCTGCTGAGACTGGGACAAACCCGCCAAATTACCGACCACAACCCCAGATGGTAAATCTGCGACTGCGGATAAATGGGGCGCATAAACACCATTAACAAATACCAAACGACTGTTAACAGCTTCTGGTAAAGTTAAAGCCGAGATATCAGCTGATTTTAATTGTGTATCTACATGAAACTGTACTTGGCGTAAAGCTGACAAATCAGTAAAACGCCATTCCTCATTGCGGGTGGTGGGGATAGTAGCATGACGTACCCCATGAGCAGCACCTTGGCGTAATTCCTCTAACCAGTCCTGGGTTTTAGGAGAAATTACTTGATTTAATAACCCAGTCAGAAAATCATCCCTATCCCGCAGACCATGAGAGTTAGAAACGGGAATAGACTCAACTTGAATAGTCATTACACACCCACCTCAGCAGCTTCTAACACCCAGTCATAACCGCGAGTTTCCAATTCTAGAGCCAAATCCTTACCACCACTGGTGAGGATGCGACCCCGAGCCATAACATGGACAAAATCCGGGACAATATAATTAAGTAAGCGTTGATAGTGAGTAATCATAATGGTGGCATTTTCTGGACTAGTTAACTGATTCACGCCATTAGCCACAATTTTGAGAGCATCAATATCCAAACCCGAATCAGTCTCATCCAGAATACTCAACTTTGGTTCCAGCAGGGCCATTTGCAGAATTTCATTGCGCTTCTTCTCGCCACCAGAAAAGCCTTCATTGAGACTGCGATTCAAAAAAGCCGGATTCATTTTCACTACATCCAACTTTTCTGAAATCAAATCATCAAAATCAAAAGCGTCCAATTCTTCCAAACCTTGAGCCTTGCGGCGAGAATTGTAAGCTACCCGTAAGAAATCCAAATTACTCACACCTGGAATTTCCAAAGGATATTGAAAGGCCAAAAATACACCTGCTCTAGCGCGTTGCTCTGGTTCCATTTCCAGCAAGTTCTCACCCTGGAAAATCACCTCACCACCAGTCACCTCATAAGCTGGGTGTCCGGCCAACACCTTAGAAAAAGTGCTTTTACCAGAACCATTGGGTCCCATAATCGCATGAATTTCTCCAGATCGCACCTCAAGATTTAAACCCTTGAGAATTGGAGTTCCATCAACATTAGCCGTCAAATCTTTCACTGACAGAACTACTTCACTATTTTCAATAATCATGTTCTCTCTTCTCTTCTCTTACTTTGCGCTCTGTGCGTCTGTGTGGTTCCTTAATCAAGACTAGGAAAAATAAAAAGCCTAGCCCTTGGTTGACAATTATCCAACACTACCTTCTAACTTGAGACTCAGAAGCTTGTCCGCTTCCACAGCAAACTCCATAGGTAGCTGATTAAACACATCCTTACAGAAGCCGCTAATCATCATAGAAATAGCATCCTCTGGGGAAATACCTCTCTGAGCGAAGTAAAACAGTTGGTCTTCGCCAATCTTAGAAGTAGAGGCTTCATGCTCCACTTTTCCGGTATTATTTTGTACTTGGATATAAGGGAAAGTATTGGCATGGGCATTATCGCCAATCAGCATAGAGTCGCACTGAGAATAATTTCTCGCGCCTTGAGCTGTGGGATTGACTTTCACTAAACCGCGATAACTGTTACTGGAGTTACCCGCTGAAATTCCCTTAGAAATAATCGTGCTGCGAGTATTTTTACCCACATGAATCATTTTGGTTCCGGTGTCAGCTTGCTGCATATTATTGGTCAGCGCCACCGAGTAAAACTCACCCACGGAGTTATCACCCACTAACACACAGCTAGGGTACTTCCAAGTAATAGCCGAACCTGTTTCTACTTGAGTCCAGGAAATTTTAGAATTGACACCTTGACACAAACCGCGTTTGGTGACAAAATTATAGATTCCACCTTTACCATTTTCGTCCCCGGCGTACCAGTTTTGGACAGTGGAGTATTTAATTTCGGCGTTGTCCAGGGCGACTAGTTCCACTACAGCGGCGTGTAGTTGGTTGCTGTCATACATAGGTGCGGTACAACCTTCTAGGTAGGAAACATAGCTACCTTCTTCGGCTACAATCAAAGTCCGTTCAAATTGTCCTGTATCACCAGAGTTGATGCGGAAATATGTAGACAATTCCATGGGGCATTTTACGCCTTTAGGAATATAGACAAAAGAACCATCACTAAATACAGCACCATTCAAAGCTGCAAAGTAATTATCCGCCGCGGGAACAACGCTACCCAGGTACTTCCGCACAAGTTCGGGGTGTTCTTGTAGGGCTTCGGAAATTGAGCAGAAGATAACCCCATCTTCGGCTAGTTTTTCTTTAAAGGTCGTAGCCACCGAAACGCTATCAAAAATCGCATCAACGGCGACATTGGCGAGGCGCTTTTGTTCCGATAGGGAAATACCCAATTTTTCAAAGGTTTCTAGTAGGGTGGGGTCTACTTCATCCAAGCTGTTGAGCTTGGCTTTGGCTTTTTTGGGGGCGGAGTAGTAGATAATATTCTGATAGTCGATGGGCGGGTACTTGACGCTAGGCCAAGTTGGTTCCGTCATTTTTTGCCACTGGCGATAACATCTGAGCCGAAAATCTAACATGAACTGTGGTTCGTTCTTCTTGGCGGAGATCAAGCGAACAACGTCCTCGTTTAGTCCCCGGGGGATAGTGTCGGCTTCAATATCGGTGATAAAGCCGTACTTGTAGGGTTGGTTGACTAAGGTTTTGACAGTGGCACTCATCGGTATAAATCTCTTGTGTTCAGAACTGCAATTGTGGAATCTGTTTACTGATATCTCTTTAAGGATGGCAGAGGGGCTATGGTGTGCGCCTATTCTCCGCTGGTGTGACCGAGTGGTTACACATCTGTTAGAATAGTAATTGGGGAGTAAAACAACTTGCGGGTTGTTTAATTTATTTTCATTTTACGCTAAATTAACAACAAGAATGTTGTTAAAGTCAAATTTTCTAAAAAAATTTTTGGGGACGTTCGCGCAGCGTCTTGTAGGGAAAATGGAGATTACTCACCAAACCTCGACAAAGCAAGATATTCTCGAGTATCTGCTTAAACGCTCACAAGCAACTGCTTTTGAGTTGGCGGAAGTTTTAGATGTCAGCAAGCAAGCCATCCGTCGTCACCTGAAGGATTTGGAGACGGAGGAGCTAGTTCTGTATACATCTGTACAAGTAGGGATGGGGCGGCCGCAACATATCTATAAATTAAGCCATCGGGGACGCGATCGCCTACAAAGAAGTTTGAGCACTCACCAAGCCGACCGCTACGGCGAGTTTGCGGTGTCACTGCTGGACACTTTAGCGGAAACTGTAGGCCGTGAACAAGTTAGCTCGATTTTACAGAAACAGTGGGAGAGGAAAGCCCAAGAATACCGCGATCGCGTCGGTAAGGGTTCACTCCAAGAGCGTGTAGCTAATTTAGTCAATGTCAGAAAGGCTGAAGGATTCATGGCTGAGTATCACTGTGTGGAATCCTCCCATGGTGATAGCTTTATCTTCATGGAACATAATTGTGCCATTTCTAATGTTGCCGAGTCCTTCCCTAGCATCTGCGGTCATGAATTAGAAATGTTTGCGGCGGTGTTACCAGATTGTCACGTAGAGCGAACCCATTGGATTATCAATGGTGAACATCGTTGCGGGTATTTAGTGCAAGGGCGACCAGAACAAACAGATGAGTAAGTAGTAATAATTTTGACTTACATTCAACAACTAAATATATGGATATACTACCACAGCAACCTTCAGCACAATTTCTCACCTTAGAAGAGTCGGCACAAGTTGATAGCGCCTTGTTGTCTTCTTCGGAAAAGTTTCTCACCAGACTAACAATTTCATCCCTCAAACTTTTACAGCATATAGCCCAAGAATACGGTGTTGCTATAGAAGACCTAAGCACCCAGCAGCTGATTACTTGGTTTGAAAAGGATGCCAAAATTAAGCGAGAGCAGGGAATTGAAGCTTCATATTTGAAGTGGTAAAAATTCCACACCGCAATAAAAAGCACCTTCAAAAAGGTACTTTTAGCGATGAACTTTATGTAATTTTAAGTACCACATTTAAGTCCGATAATTGTTAGTTCTAGGACTGCGAGCGCCCACAACAGCCCCCATAAGAGCCGCAGCTAAACTTAACAGGGATCCCAACACAAACCACCACAAAGCTCTAGAAGTAGCCCCAGCAATTTGGCGGGCTTGTTCAGCAGTTACAGCCGTTTCCGGTGGGGGTGTGCCTAGTTCAGGTGCTGGTACTACTGCAATATTGGGAGCCACCACGCCAAAAGTACCCCATACTCCGGTTGCTAATAACCAAGAACTCAGGGCGATAGTAGTAGCCCAGAGAATTGCGCCGTTGAGTAGGGCTGTATTTCGATTCATGGGGCCACAAGTACGAGTTGTCACCCAACCACCAATGAACAAGGAGATCAACAAAGCTAGGGTTGACCAGACTCCCACATTAGCAGCAACATCAGGGGCTATAGTCCTGGGGGCTCCCGAACCAGCAATGCTAGCTGCGCCGATAGCACCAAATAAGGAACTCAAGATTAATTGAGTAGCTAGGGCTACCAATACACCGGCAATGATTGGTCCCCAACGCACCCGGTCATGATATTCAGCGACTCTAGCTCCTAGTTGTGGTTCATTAATAACTTCATCGCCTACACGATTTATGTATGACATAGTTAATTTTCTCCATTGCTTTGTCAGCAAAGTTTTTCTCAAGTATATTCATTTTTTTGAGTCATGCTTATGCTTTAAATTAAATTCCCAGCTTTGATTTTTAATATCTATCAACAGCATGACTTAATTACTCTATCTTCAGTAGGATGAAATGCAATTAATTAATAAATTTATAGCTAATCCATCGATTATTAATGTCTTGATTGTTTGAGGTTATGTGAGGAGCGAGCAACAAGATTCTTTCTCGCCCTCCTTAATAATTAGAGGGTGGGCGTGAGGTTTCATAGGACTTTCTCCAAGAAATCAGATGCGGCCTTTTAGTCATGCTCACAAAAATGGGTAATCACAACAGATGAGATTACCCATTAGCCACCGGACAAAAGACTATTAACAAGCTAACGTATTTTCACAGCCGTACCTGTGGCGGTAATTAGCAACATCACCCCGGTCTGTTCAACATTGATATTGATGGTACCAGTATGAAATTGAATACCAATTACAGCATCTGCACCTAAAGCATGTGCACGTTTTTCTAATTCTTCTATGGCTTTGCGTTGTCCCTGCTCAAATAGTCGCTCATAACTAGCAGTACGCCCACCGATAATATCTCGAATGCTGGCAAAAAAATCGCGGATGAAATTACTCCCGTACACAACTTCCGCGGTGACAATCCCTAAATATGATTCAATAATGGCACCTTGAATCACATCAGTTGTAGTGAGAATCATAAATTAACCCCGTAATAGCAGATTAGTCTTTGGCGGGTGTATGTCGTGTATTGTCCGTCATTTATACCCTTAGTTATTCTATTATTGGTAATAAAAAACTTATATTTAAGATGAGAAAAACTCATTAAACTAGGCGTTTTGTCCAAATACTTGATTGATAGGATATAGTGAATACTATATATTGAATATCAACTCAGGCTGTCTTGTCCTGTAAAAAAGTATCTGAATTAACCAGATATTTAAATTTGGCCAGAGTAAATAAATGTGGTTTTCAAAACTGATAATTTTTGTTTTAATGTACAAAAACCTCCCCTATAATTGACGGAATTTTACTATGTACAAGCCCATTTCACTTGTAGTTAGTATTCTATGCTTAGGACTGACTACCGTTAGCATACCCTCCATGGCTCAGAGCCAAATACTGATGGCGCAAACCAATAACTCCCAAGTCAGGAGACTGTTTGAGGAAGGGCAGAAACTGGTAAGAGACCAGGACTATAATGGGGCGATCGCCATTTATCAACAAGCGGCTCAGATAGAACCAAAGAATGCCAGAATTCATTCTGGGATAGGCTACCTGTATGCTAAACAAGGAAAATTTCCAGAAGCCCTAGCCTCCTATCGTCGAGCGATCGCTATTAACCCGAATAATAGCGATTTTCATTACGCCATGGGTTACATTAAAGTTAACTTGAATGACATTAATGGGGCGAAAGAGTCTTACCGTCGTGCTATCCAACTCAACCGTAACCATTTAAATGCCTACTTGGGATTAGGTTTCACCCAATCTCGTCTGGGAGACTTTACTGCTGCTAATTGGGCTTACGAAGAAGCAATTAAACTAGACCCCAATAATCCCCAAACTTATGAGTTGATGGCTAAGATGTATCAACAGCGAAGAAATACAGCCCGCGCCAACCAATTACTACAGACAGCCCGTAACTTGTATCAACGGCGCAATGACACGGCTGGAGTTGATAGGATTAATGGGATGTTGAGAGACCTAGGGGGTTAATTAACAACTTTTTCGACAGCACCCCAGTTACTAGCAATTGGCATTCGCCAACCAGTACCAAAGGCACGATCTGTAATTTTTAATCCTGGGGGTGCTTGTCTGCGTTTAAATTCAGCACGGGCGACCATTTGAATGACTCGATTGACAATGAACCGGTCATGACCTGCGGCGACAATTTGGGCTGCTGATTGGTGGTTATGGATGAAGCGTTGTAAGATGTCATCTAAAATCTCGTAGGGGGGTAGAGAATCTTGATCAACTTGTCCGGGTTTGAGTTCAGCACTGGGTGGTTTGATGAGAATATTGTGGGGAATAATGTCGCCATTACTATTTAACCAGTGGCACAGTGAATAAACACGGGTTTTGGGAACATCAGCAATTACAGCCAAGCCACCATTCATATCACCGTAAAGGGTGCAATAACCCACTGCCATTTCTGACTTGTTGCCGGTAGATAATAAGAGATAACCGAACTTGTTAGCGACCGCCATCAATAAATTACCACGAATCCGGGATTGGATATTTTCCTCAGCAATGCCAAATTCAGTACCAGCGAACAAGTCAGCCAAGGTGTGATCGAACCCTGACATTAATTCCCCTATTTTTAAGATAGTAGTTTGAATACCCAAATTTTCCGCTAATGCCAAAGCATCAGTTACAGAATGCTCTGAACTGTAAGGAGAAGGCATCAGTACACCGATGACATTTTCTTTACCGACGGCCGCGGCGGCGATGGCGGCGACTAATGCTGAATCAATTCCCCCACTTAGACCCAGCAAAACTTTAGAAAAATGACACTTTTGGGCGTAATCTCGCACTCCCAACACCAAGGCGTGCCAAATTTCTTCCTCTTCTGACTGATATACCGGTGCCACAGAACTCAATTGTAAATCTCCCCGGGCTTGATCAAATTCAACTATGACCAAATCAGTGGCAAAACCACGAGCACGACAGACAATTTCACCCTGACGATTTAAACCAAAACTACGTCCATCAAAAATTAAATCATCATTTCCCCCGACTTGATTGGTATAAATCATTGGTTGTGAAAAACGTACCGCACTATGATTGAGCATAGATTCTCGATACTGCTGTTTACCAACACTATAGGGTGAAGCTGACAAATTGACAATCAAATCTACACGCAAAATCGCTAAATCAGCAATAGGATTAACGGCATAATTACGTTTTCCTAAAAAGTCTTCATCGTTCCATAAATCTTCACAAATAGTTACACCAATATCAAGATTATCTAGGGTGAAATAATTAGCTTGTAGCCCTGGTTCAAAGTAACGGTTTTCATCAAAGACATCATAGGTCGGTAAAAGTCGCTTATGAAAAACTTGTTTTACTTTCCCTTCTGTCAACAAAGCGATGCTATTAAATAAACTTTTTCCCCCAGTGCTATCAGCTTTTAAATTGGGGGAAACAGTTCCTACCAATACAGATAAATTGGGCGGTAAATCTGTAGCTAGCTGTTGTAATGTCATCCCCATAGCTGTGACAAAACTAGGATTTAGTAATAAATCTCGCGGGGGATAGCCACACAAGGAAAGTTCTGGGGTTAATAATAAACGCGCACCTTGATTGGCTGCTTTTTGGGCTGCTTCGAGAATTTTCTGAGCATTAGTGGACAAATCACCAATAGTAGGATTTAGTTGAGCGATCGCAATTTTCATGGTTGGTATATAGCAATTTTTTCCTGTGTGAGGTACACCATATAACGAATTTCTCACAGATGCACAAAGATGAGGATAAGCTATTAAATAAAGACTAAAGGTTTATCTTTAAAAGGAGCAAACGCCTCTGCATCAAATTTATATAAACTAGCCGGACGACCAGCACCCCGTGATACTTTAATTCCCGTATCGGATAAAAAACCTAACTTGAGTAAACGCGCCCGAAAGTTAGAATAGTCGGCGAAATTGTCCCCTAAAACTGTGGTGTATAATTGATACAAATCATTTAAGGTGAAGCTGGCGGGTAGAATGTCAAAAGCTACGGGACTATACTCTAACTTATTTCTTAAGCGTCTGTGTCCATAAGCCAAGACTTGATTATGATCAAAGGCTAATTGCGGTACTTCTTTGACTGGATACCAAGCAATTCCAGTCACTTGCTCTGCAATTAGTTCTGCTTCTTCAAACCTGACTAGAGCAAAGTAACTCACGGATAGATAACGTACACCATAACCATTAGTAGTTTCTCTAGGGTCGCGATTTGGTCCGCCAAAGGTGTATAACTGCTCTAAATAGAGATTATTTACTCTAATTTTCTCTGCCATAATCCGATAAGCAGCATCTTCTAAGGATTCTCCTTTACGTACTAAAGTACCCGGAAGACTCCAGGAATTTAAACATGGTTCTTGCTGTCGCATGACTAAAAGCACTAGCAGCCGATTTTGAGCGGTATCTACAGAAAAAATGACGTTATCAACACCCACTTTAAAATCAGCCCAAGGTTGTTGATTTAGCAGACTTGGTATCTTTTTGTGGTTGCGTCCTGGCATTTGTACAAATGCTGTTGATGAATATAAGCGATAATTGGGGGAGTCAGGGCTTGAGTATCTCCATGTTCACGATAGGCGGTGGAGGAAACATCTATACCGGTTAAGCTAGCGATCGCAATTTGACCGCCTAGATTTTTCACCGGTTCCAAGCTATACTTGTCTATGGCATATCCTGGTCGAGCCACAATTAATAGTTCTACTTGCTGCAACAAATTTTGAATACGATACCAACGCGGTAACTGATGTAATAAATCGGAACCAATCACCAATGTAAACTCAGTATCATCACCCCAGCGAGCCTGGGCTTTTTCCACAGTTTCCAGAGTTCTAAAGCTACTCAAATCCTGTTCTAAAGTAATATTGCTGCGTGGGGTATCGATATCCTCAATCAATAATTGCAGCATTGTTGCCCGATGTTCCAAAGGTGTTTGATGAGACTTAAAAGGATTATCAGCAGCCCAAACCGCCACCCAATCATAAACCTCACACAACCACCTCAGAATCTTTTGATGTCCAGCTGTCGGCGGATCCGCACTAGTACCAAACAAAGCAATTTTCATATTTTACCTTTGGGTAATTTACCTATCATTTGCGTTTAAATAGCAATAATTCATACATGATAATTTGATAATCTTCGGGATCACTTGCCATGCCAGAGTATTTTTACCACATTTTAACCCTTTGTTATAGTAGATTTTACCATATATAATATCAAATCAGCCCAGCATAAAGTTATATGAGTCCTCTAAACATAAATTTAACCATGGGGATTATTTGATAAATTGCCATTATTTAACTTATTTTAATAGTAATTTATACCAATATTTACTGCTAATTTTTGAGCAAGGTTTTGTGAAAAATCTCAAATATCAACATAAGTAAAACTTAACCAAAATATAAACTGTTGCAAAGATAACTAAATAAAGATTAAACATATTTATAATATGTTGCAATTTTAATGTTGTGGACAACATCAGTACTAAAGTAGATAAATCAAAACCAACGCGACTCAGCAAGGAGTCTCATATGGCGATTTCAAACAGATTAGCTAGCATCATGCAGTATGTTTCTGAAGCCGTAATGCGGATTTTTACACCTACTGACGATGCTTATCCGGTGATTGGTGTACAGCCATTTACAGGAGAACCCTATAGACGTAGAACAGCCAACAGTTGGTAGTTCTGGAAATTCCACACAAATGAATCAAGCAGACAATCCTGATCTCCCCCTCCTCCCTAGGGAAGAGGGGCTACTACTTTTTACCGCATATCGTAGCCGAACAAATTGGGATCTACCTCCCCTAACTTTAAATTCGCTAAACCATACTCAGCCCAGCGTCTATCTACCATCGCTGCTATATTGGGGTCTGACTCCAGAGGTGCGCCCCATTCGTGGTCTGTTTCGGGTGGTATTTTCGTAGTCGCATCAATACCCATGCGTCCACCTAAACCAATTTTCTCACTAGCAAAATCTAAGGTATCAAAGGGTGTATTAGGCAAAATAAATACATCCCTAGAGGGATCAACTTTGGAACTGATAGCCCATACTACTTGACGCGGATCACGAATATTGATATCTTTATCCACCACAATCACAAATTTAGTATAAGTAAATTGGGGTAAGGCACTCCAAAACGCCAAAGCAGCCCGTCGCGCCTGTCCTGGATATGCTTTATCAATGGAAATAATCGCAGCTTTGTAACTTAAGGCTTCCATTGGTAAGAAGAAATCCACAATTTCCGAGACTTGTTGCCGCAAAATAGGAGTGTAAATCCGATTCAGGGCGATCGCCATCATCGCCTCTTCCTTGGGGGGACGACCGCTAAAAGTGGTTAAATAAATGGGGTCTTTGCGGTGGGTCATACATTGGAAGCGCACCAACGGAGAATCTTCCACACCACCGTAGTAACCCATATGGTCGCCAAAGGGGCCATCTGGTAATACTTCCCCTGGTGTAATTGTCCCTTCCAAGACAAATTCTGAATCTGCGGGAACTTCTAAATCTACAGTTTTACATTTTGCTAGGTTGACACCGGAACCGCCATAGAGTCCTGCAAACAACCATTCTGATAGATCTACAGGAATGGGTGTTGCCGCAGCCATAATGATTAAAGGATCTACACCCAGAGCGATCGCCACTTCTAACTTTTTACCACATTCAGCAGCCTTGCGTAAATGTCTAGCCCCACCCCGCACAGATAACCAGTGAACAGTCATCGTATTTCGAGATTGCAGTTGCAAGCGATACACACCTACATTGGGCGTACCCGTTTCACAGTCCTTGGTAATTACTAATCCCAGAGTGATAATCTTACCGGCATCGCCTACATACGGACGTATTAAGGGTAACTTATTTAAATCTAAATCATCACCTTGGACTACCACTTGTTGACAAGGTGGGAAAAAGTCTCGTCCTGGTTTAGCCTTCACTACATCAAACAGCACCTTCCCAAAGTCTATAGCTTGGGAAATCTTTTTTGGTGGTTTTGGTTGTTGCAGCATACCCAGCTTTTTACCCAGAGTTTCCAACTCTTCTGGATGCTGCATATTCATTGCCCAGCATATCCTTTGCACAGTTCCCATCAAATTAACCGCCACCGGGAACGATGCGCCTTTAACGTTCTCAAATAGTAACCCTGGTCCACCTTTTTGTAGCATCCGGTTGGAAATTTCTGCAATTTCTAATTCTGGGTCAACTAAAGCGGAAATTCTCTTTAATTGTCCTCTTTCTTCCAGAATTTTGATGAATCCCCGTAAGTCTCTGGCCATGGTTATAATAAAGGTGAATAGGAAGAAAACATATTACATATGTTTTCTTAATATTAATTCATGATTAGCTTTAACTAAGCTGGCAAAGTCATCTTGCAAACCGTCAAAAAATGGGTAAATAAGCCAAAAATACCCACCTACTACAATAATTTCCCCTTGATATCTAAGTTTAACGGTAAATTAACCCAGTAGTGAACTTTTCTTAACCCCAAACTAGTTGGGGTCAAGTTATTTTAATCCAGTATAGGGAATCAGCACTACCCTAATCAAACATGGCGATGATATATGTACTTAGCTAGCAGCAGGTAGCCAGCTACCTGCTAGCTTTGTTTTTTGCCACTAAAATTGTGGAAACAAAAGATTATCCAAAACGACCACTAACATAATCTGCCGTTTTTGCCTCAGAAGGGTGATGAAAAATGACCTCTGTCTGATCAAACTCCACCAGTTCGCCCAAATACATAAATGCCGTATAGTCAGATAAACGAGTTGCTTGCTGCATATTATGGGTGACAATCAAAATCGTCACTGTTGTTTTCAGTTTAGTAATTAACTCTTCAATGCTGGCAGTAGCTATGGGGTCTAGGGCAGATGTTGGTTCATCAAATAGTACCATTTCCGGTTCAGTAGCCAAAGCCCGGGCGATACAGAGCCTTTGCTGTTGACCACCAGAAAGGTTAAAAGCTAAATCACTCAGACGGTCTTTGACTTCATCCCACAAAGCCGCACTTTGCAAAGCTGTTTCTACTTTCTCATCAATAATGTCACGTCTAGTTTCACCCCGTACCCTCAAACCATAAGCCACATTTTCATAAATAGACTTAGGAAAAGGATTAGGTCTTTGAAACACCATACTAATCCGCATTCGCACTTCAATGGGGTCAACTTTACGACTTAGCAGGTTGACCCCATCTGGTTCTAGAGTGATTTCTCCTCCATAGCGATTACCCGGATAGAGGTCATGCATCCGGTTGAAACAACGTAGTAGGGTAGTTTTACCACATCCAGATGGTCCAATCAATGCCGTAACCTGCTTCTCAGCCACTGGCATATTAATGTTCTTCAGAGCATGGACTGTACCAGCATAGTAAAAATTAAGACTATTAACCGCCGCCTTTAAGGGCTTGTTCAGTTTGGAATATCCTGTTTCTACCATTTGATTTTACTGCGTAAACGATAACGGAAATAAATTGCTACAGCATTCATGGACAAAGTAATCACAATCAGAACAATACCCGCTGCCGCAGCGTTCACCTGAAAGCTAGTTTGGGGACGAGATACCCAAGAAAACATTTGAATTGGCAGCACAGTAAAAGGAGCAGATAACCAAGCAAATGAAATGAAGGGAAAATCACTCGTGATTGGGGGGTCAGGTAAGAAGGCAATAAATGTCAAAGCCCCAATAGTAATTAAAGGCGCAGTCTCACCAATAGCCCGCGCCAAGGCCACAATCACACCAGTCAGAATTGTTCCTGTGGAGTAGGGCAAAACGTGATCCCAGATTACCTGCCACTTAGAAGCCCCGGTTGCATAAGCAGCCTCGCGAATACTATTAGGAATAGCACGGATAGCCTCACGAGTAGCAACAATTACTATAGGTAAAACTAGTAGCGCCAAAGTTAACCCGGCAGTAATGACACTTTCACCCAGGTTCAATCCATAAACAAACACACCCAAAGCTAAAAGCCCATAAATAATCGAAGGAACGCCCGCCAAGTTAGTAACATTAATTTCGATTAAATCAGATATCCAATTTTTGCGGGCATATTCTTCTAGGTAAATTCCCGATGCCACGCCAATGGGTACTGCAGAGGATGCCGTGACTAACATCACAAGTATAGTACCTACCCAGGCAGAGAGAATACCAGCCTGTCCTGGTCTGCGACTGGGAAAAGAAGTGAAAAACTGCCAGGAAAGCCGGGGTAACCCATCGTGCAACAAATCCAAAAATAGCGCCAACAAGGTGATGATGGCAACCAGCATTGATAACAGGCTGATGATCCCAAAAATATATTCTGAGCGCTTGTTATTGCTAATGGCCTTCCGGGCTTCCTGAAGCTTGAGATTTGTCATATCAATAAATCTCCCGGTAGCGCTTACTCAGAAAATGACCAATAATGTTGAAAACCAAAGTCATCAACACCAAAGCCAGTCCCACAGCGAAGATTGTTTGGTATTCTAAGCTATTGTGGGGTAAGTCACCGAGACTGACCGATACTATGTAGGCAGTCATAGTGGCGGCTGGCTCCATGGGATTAAGGGTAAAGTTGGGTTGTCCCCCCGCGGCAATAGCTACTACCATGGTTTCCCCCGCAGCCCGGGAAACTCCTAAAATATAGGCAGCTGATATCCCTGAAATTGAGGCGGGTATGACAACTCTTAAAGCTGTTTGTAAGCGAGTAGCCCCTGTTGCATAGGAACCTTCTCGCAGATATGCCGGTACTGCACGCATGGCATCTTCACTTAAAGAACTGACATAGGGAATAATCATAATCCCTATGACTAACCCCGCACTGAGCATATTAAAACCAGGTAAGTCTGGTAAAATTTGCTGCAAGAGGGGTGTGACAAATAACAATGCAAAATAACCGTATACTACTGTTGGAATACCAGCTAGTAATTCTAAGGTTGGCTTAACGACCTCCCGGACTACAGGGGGAGCAAATTCACTCAAGTAAATAGCAATAATTGTACCTAGGGGTACTGCTACTGATAAAGCAACTAATGTAGTGACTAAAGTTCCCGAAACTAAAGGCCAAATTCCAAAATTTTTCTTTTCAAACAGGGGTGTCCACTGGGTGGAGGTGATAAATTCCCACAAAGACACCTGTTGAAAAAAAAGTGCAGATTCATAAAGTAGAACACCAATAATTGCCACCGTGGTGGCCACAGAAGACAGGGCTGCTAAAAATAACACAGCCTCAATCCCCCTTTCCCGTAAATCTCGCACTAACTTGGGAGAAAACTCAATTCCTTGGGCAATCTTCATTTTGGAAATATCTAAACAGCCGTGATGAGCAATTCCAATATCCAAAGAGAAGTACCACCAGTAAATCTCTTTGGTAAGTTGACAAAATCTTCAAAATCCAGCCCCGAAATTAGTCTTTTGCTTGACGTGCTAACACATCGGCAATTTTTACACCAACAGCTTCTTTACCACCAAATACAGTACCAAATCTCTTGGTGTTAACGTGCCTCTGGGCGGTAGTATAAGCTGAAGCAGGTAGACCAACGTATCCTACTTCTCTGCTGAGTTTGGCTCCATTTGTTAGGTAAAAATCAACAAACTGCTTGACTTCTGGCTTGTCAATGGACTTAGAACTTACGTAAATAAAAATGGGGCGAGACAATGGGTTGTATGTACCATTTTCTACTGTCTGTACTGAAGGGGCTACACCATTAATAGATACTGCTTTGAGCTTATCTGTGTTTTCTGAATAATAGGCGAAACCAAAGTAGCCCAAGGCATTTCTGTCGCGAGCAACACCCTGTACCAAGACATTATCATCTTCGCTGGCAGTAAAATCACCACGGCTAGACTTGGATTTCCCTACAATAGCTTCGGTGAAATAGTCAAAAGTACCAGAGTCAGCACCAGGTCCAAACAGCTTTAATGATGCGTTAGGGAAACCTGCTCGCACTTGATTCCAGTTATTTACCTTTCCTTGGGCTGCGGGTTCCCAGATTTTCTTCAGTTCCGCAACTGTCAGGTTATTTACCCAGTTATTTTGCCTGCTAACTACTACGGTTAAGGCATCATAGGCCACTGGTAGCTCAAGGTAGCGAATACCGGCAGCTTTACATTGGTCTATTTCTTTTTGTAAGATGGGACGGGAAGCACCAGAAATGTCTGTTTCTCCACGACAAAACTTTTTAAACCCACCACCTGTACCGGACACACCAACGGTTACTCGCACCCCTCTTTGAGCTTTTTGAAATTCTTCTGCTACGGCTTCAGTAACCGGAAAAACTGTACTAGAACCATCGATTTGCACAGTTTTGACACTTTGAGATTGCACCGCAGAAATCGAGAACCCTAGGGTGGTGGCTATCATGGAAACCAGACCCAGTGCTGTCAAGCTATGAAGCTTCAAGTTCATTTTATTCATTCCCAAACTCCTAATTTTTTGTAGATTTAGCCTTCGCCTCATCGCCTTCAAGAGACGATGCTGTGATTAGGTGAAGAACTTAGTGAATATAAAATCTATCCACTGCTAAGAAGGTTGACATAAGCAGTTCATCCTTAAGTTAATTTTTGGTTAATAAGAATTTAATATCGAGTGTTAACCGAGTATTCTTTTTTTACTTGTGATAAAATTTAGAACGTAGGCTTGACAAACTTATCATTTAATGAATATGGGAGTGAATAATAGGAATAGCCATGTCTGGGTCAAGTTATATCCAGAAATTAATCATCTTCATTGCAGTCAATTAAGTAATGCAAAAATTTATGTGCTGTCAAGTAAATTTTAATTACGTGATATATTTCGCGTAATTTTTACATTTACTAGTAGGCAATTAGGCACTACAAAAACTCCATATTGATTGCACAAATCACGAAAGATTACTAATTACTTTTCAGGTTTTGTTTAGTCAATATTTATTGCCCCAGCGTTTTTTGAGTATGAATCAACTAATTTCCGCCATTAAAGTGAAAAATCTCAGCTTTTATTACAATACTCAAAAGATATTTGAAAATGTTTCTATGGATATTTATCAGGGCAAAGTAACTGCAATTATTGGACCTAGTGGTTGTGGAAAGTCTACTTTTGTGAAATGCCTCAATCGCATGATTGAATTAGAAGGGAAAGTACGAGTTGAGGGAGGGGTAGAATTTTTTAATCAAAATATATATGAGCGTCGTGTTAACTTAACTCGGCTCCGTCGTCAAGTGAGTATAGTACTCCCTAAGCCAAATCTTTTTCCCATGAGTGTTTATGATAATGTCGCTTATGGGGTAAAAATACTGGGTTGGCATCCGAAAGCAGAATTAGACAGGATTGTAGAATCTGCCATTAAAGATGCTGATCTCTGGGAGGAAGTGAAAAATAAATTACATAAGTCGGCTTTAGACCTTTCTGGGGGTCAACAACAACGACTCTGTATTGCTCGTGCTTTGGCAGTGAAGCCACAAGTTATCCTCATGGATGAGCCTTGTTTTGCTCTTGATCCTATTGCTAGGATCAAAGTTGAGAGCTTAATCCAACGTTTGCGTTTGCGTTCAGAATTGACAATGGTCATTATTAGTCACAACTTGCAGCAGGTACAGCGCCTATCTGATTTCACTGCTTTATTTTATACTAATGAAAATCGTATTGGTGAAATGATTGAATTTGGTACCACAAATAAAATCTTTACTAATCCTCTTGATTCTCGGACTCGCGACTATATTTCTTACCACCTTAATTGAGCTATTTTACTTTGTGCAATTGCAAATGAATCAATTTATCTTGGGTTATGTCTTTCCACTCAACCTACAAATATTATAAGTGTTTAGCCGAAGAACATAATATATGATGAATGAGGAAAGAATGGATAATCTAGCAAAAAAGACAAAAATTACACATAGGTAAGCTGTTGTGCTGGATTATCAGGATTTATGAAGATCGATCACGTTCATTTCTATGTAGAAGATGCCAAAGTCTGGCGGGATTGGTTTGTAAACCACCTGGGGTTTACGGCAGTAGGTAGTCATCTTAGTTCGGTTCATACTTGTACGGAATTTGTGAGCAACGGTGTCGTTGACTTTTGGCTGTCCTCAGCGTTATTACATACAAGTCCAGTAGCGGATTTTCTACGCAAACACCCCCCCGGGGTAGCAGATGTGGCTTTTGCTGTGGAAGATGTGGCTTGTGCGATCGCACAAGCTCAAACATACGGGGCTACAGTCATTCAACCCATCCACTCACGCCGGGTTGCCGGTGTTTGGCGTCAGTGTGGCACAATTGCTGCCTGGGGTGGGTTAACTCATACGTTGATTTCAACCTCACCGGGTCATGCACAGCAAACAACAGATCATACTTTTACTGCCATAGATCATATAGTTTTGAATGTGGCAGTGGGTGAATTGGAATCCGCGGTCGCTTGGTACGAAAAAGTTCTCGATTTTCAACCCCAGCAAAGCTTTAAAATTCAAACCGAGCGTTCTGCTTTATATAGCCAAGTCATGGTTTCCCGTAATGGTAGGGTACAATTACCGATTAATGAACCAGCTTCTAGCAATTCCCAAATTCAAGAGTTTCTCGATGTTAATCGCGGATCTGGAGTTCAACACATCGCTTTGGCGACACCTAATTTGATCAGTACCATTACTCAATTGCGCGCCCGTGGTCTATCTTTACTGTCGGTTCCCCAAACCTATTATTCACAAGTCCAACAGCGTCGGGGATGTCCTCTGTCTAGGGTAGAACTTGAGGCCATTGCCGAGCAAGAAATTTTAGTGGATTGGCCAGAAGATTCCCAAGATGCAGTACTGCTACAAATCTTTACTCAGCCTATTTTTGCACAACCCACTTTTTTCTTTGAGTTTATTGAACGCCGTTATCAGGCTCAAGGTTTTGGGGAAGGTAATTTTCGGGCTTTGTTTGAGGCTATTGAAGGCGAACAAATCAAACGCGGCAGCTTGCAATAATTAATGAGATAATGTCATAAAAATTAACATTTTTTGCCAATGCTAAGATTAATTACTGACTTCGACGGCCCGATTATGGATGTCTCTGAACGGTATTACCGTGTTTATCAATTTTGTTTGGAGAAGATCCGATATCCCCAACAATCTGTACAAGAACTTTCCCGGGCAGAATTTTGGCAGCTCAAGCGATCGCGTGTCCCTGAAAAACAAATTGCTTTAAAATGTGGTTTAGATGACACCCAAGCCCAAGAATTTGCCCATTTACGGCGCAAAACCGTACACACAGACAGTTATTTTCAGTATGACAGCCTGATTCCAGGGGCTGTAGACACACTGTTAAAAATTCAACAGGCTGGAATTGATTTGGCGGTGATGACCATGCGTCGAGTCAGGGAACTAGATTATGCTCTGCAAAAATATGAATTAGGTAATTTCTTCCCAGAAAATCGCCGTTATTGCTTGAGCAACGACTATGTTAAAACTAGTGACGTTGAAGATAAACCCTTGTTGATGGAACGAGCATTAGCGGAACTGCCTCCCGCCTGTGATACTTGGATGGTTGGGGATACAGAAGCAGATATTGCGGCGGCGAAGAAATACGGTATTAAGGTGATAGCTGTGGAGTCTGGGATTCGCGATCGCACTCAATTAGAAATTTACCAGCCAGATGTAATTGTTGAGGATTTGAGAACAGCTGTCAAACTTATCCTCGAATCTAGGTTGGCAGAAATTGGGTCATAGTAACTTATCTTAAGAATATGCTAATTAACAATTCCCCCACCAAGCAGGCAGCTGGGTGGGAGATTCCTGTTTCAGCGGTCACCATGATCACTATAAATGTGTGATTTTAACGCAGAAAACTGGTAATTAGCCATAACAAGATAAATGTCAACACTGTAGAGAACTGGTCAGAGCTGATCTGTGCCAAGTTTATCTGCGGCAGGAGCCAGTTAGCAATTAGCCCACCAGCGATTAAACCGACAATTAAACCCACCAAAGTCAATAAAACTGCCCTACCAAACTTGTCTTCCTTGCGTTTGAGGAAGTAAATACTGACTCCTACACCTAAGACCAAAGCCAATTGTAAAACCTGACCGCCTGGGGATGGAGTCAACACACTCATGGAACTTAAACCCAAATACCAAGCTCCGGGTAAGAGTATATCTCTAGGCGAGGGTTGATCTCGCATTCGTTGCAGCCATGCTGGAGACTGCTGCGGAGGGTTGGGAGTTTCTTTTGCTGGGGATTGCACCCGCAATTCTGGAAACCTGATTCGTTCGGGTACCTTAATTTTACCTTCTTGGCGCATCCGGAGGCGATCCATTAGAATCGCATCGTAAGCCACTTCAATGAGTTCTATACTCTTGGCATCGCCATTGTATTGCTCCAATTGGCGATTACGAGCATCCTGAATTTCATCGAAGCTAGCATCTTCCGATACCCCAAGTTTCTCGTAGGGATTTTGATCGCTCATGGGAGTTTATACTTTCTTTAGCCTTAGTCAGGGGCAGTGTTTGAGTGTTTGGAAAAACAACTTTAGGTTTTATCTTGAGCCCAACCAACGTATGAACCCATTTCTAGACCCTACAAGGTATAGTAGCATGGGTTAGTTGGGGTAAGTGGAAATTTGTAACTACATTAACTTTAACATATTGCTCATTGCTCTTACACAGTTTCTCACCGCTTCCCTTTGGTAAATGACTTCTTTACTCTATAATTTTAAATAGAGGTGCTACCAACGCATTTTTTAGAAAAAAATTAAGTTTTATGTATCTAAATTTCGCAATTTAGAGCATCTCGGAGCAATTTTTAGTACTTAGCCTCACAATAGCTTGTGGTATGTATCCGCATATAGATTTAGAATTGAAAAGTTTTAAATCCCCACTCAATTGGGAAAGCAAACTCTACCAGGTAAAGGAACTGCTATGGCGGACATTGAGAACAACGGTCTGGTACACATGAATCTTGATAATTAGAATACAGGTATTCAAAATCCTCTTAGTTTGATTTTCCCTCAATTCTGATGACACAATTATTTTATTTTGGATAATCAGGAAATGCATTCCTTAGCTCTGTAGAGTCTTAAATAACCCCTAAAGTGGAAACTGCGTTTTTTACGCAATCCCCCCGTCTGTGTTAATCTTAGGAATTTTTGTGCAAAGTGATGGTCATGGCTCCCGCCAAGATTCTTGTAGTTGATGATGACCCTGCGGTCAGAAATTTAATCCAACGCTTTTTGATTAAGCAGACCTATCAGGTGGAGGCGGCTGAGGATGGTAAAACAGCCTTAACGCTATTTGAGCAATTTAACCCAGATTTGGTAATTTTAGATGTGAATTTGCCAGATGTCATCGGGTTTAACCTCTGCCAAGAAATGCAAAGTCGTAGCGGTGTTTTCGTTTTGATGCTGACTAGTCGCGCCGACGAAGCCGACAAAATTCGCGGCTTTTCCAAAGGTGCTGATGACTATCTCACTAAGCCATTTGGACTCGGAGAGTTAGAAGTCAGAGTAGCCGCAATTTTGAGACGCCAGCGGATTGTGACTACTGCTGAACAAAAACGTCTAGTATTTGAAAAGTTAATGATTGATCCGGCACGACGCGAAGTCGCATTCAACAACCAAGCAATACCCTTAACTGCTCTTGAATTTGACTTGTTGCATTTTTTAGCTAGCCATCCCGGTAGAGTCTGGCGACGTGCAGAACTGATTCAAGAGGTCTGGGATTATGAATATGTTGGCGACCAGAGAGTTGTGGATGTACACATTGGTCAAATTCGCAAGAAAATTGAAATCGATGCTAGTCAACCAGCACTCATTCAAACTGTACGCGGCGTTGGGTATAAGTTTGAATGTCCCACTCATTCCCCCCAGTGGGAACCTCATTCCTGAGTCCATACTATTGAGCGTTAACTCTTGATTAAGTAACTAAGTAGGTAGCTACGCATAAACTTTATTCTGTCACTCTTGCCATTACTTGCTAAGTTTTAGTGCTAATGACTAACTCGTAGATTTTCCCACCTACCTACTGAAGCTACAAATATTGAGCCGATCTAGGCCCATCCTATCCCTTCCCAGTTGTATTCAACATCCATCCATTCATGGGGCATCATAGTTGCCTTGTCCATGATCAGGCAGGAGCGACAACAACAGTACACTATTATATCGAATTTTCTCAAGATAGTTAGAAAGATTTTTGCCCAGTCACTTACCAGTACTTTAGTGTTTCTGGTTAATTGCTGCTGGGCATTTGTATTTAGCAGTTATGGAACAATGTTTCTAAATATACACGTGCAGCGCGGCGATGGCGCTCGCGCCCTCCGGGGGCATCGCTTTCGCCATTTTGCAGTAAAAACAGAGACAAAGCAGCCGTCAGGACTCTTTTTTCATCCCAATCTGGGTGGGTTTCTAAGTAATTTTTAAGGGATTCATGTAGTGATTCGGGAATTTCCGTCAAGATACTAACTGCGTTCATGAGTTTTTCCTTCTCTGAAATCAATCAAGAGAGACAAGTTGCTACATAGTTCTGTCTTCACCTGACAATCTACACCAACGTCTAAGGTGATTTTTCCTGTCAATGGTGGAACAAACTATAAAAGCCAGTCGCATCATTGTGCGCTAACAGGGGGTGGGTTTGTCAATGCTGCGAAATGTTACATCCCATGGGATATAAAACAAATGTTGACGTAATAATCAGGCTTTTGGGTCTTTTTTTGTTACTTAACTTCACAAAAACTCAGTAACATAGACATCTAGGGATTGGGATCAAACAATCCCCAGTAAAACTGTAAGTGCCTATTAATTGGTCAAACACCTGTGGAAAAGTACCAAAATACCTGTGGAAAGCCTGTGGAATTAGTGAGGAAAATTTTCGGTAATGATAAGAATTACAAAATATTGGTAATTGGGAACTCTCATCTGTCTCCGGCGGCTTTGACCAATGCCTGAGCTAGCGGCGACGTTCTTGTAACTTGCGATATACTGATTTTAAATCCACTTGATGATGAGCTAAGGCCACTAGGGTATGGTAAAGTAAATCTGCAACCTCCCCGGCGATCGCATCCTCCTCATCATCCTTAAAGGCCATCACCACCTCGGCGCTTTCCTCACCAATCTTTTTTAAGATTTTATTGTCCCCACCGGCCAATAACTTACAGGTGTAAGAAGTTTCCACTGGGTGGTCACGGCGATCGCAAATTACCTGAAATAATTGGGACAAAGTATCCCCTGGTGGTAGAGCCACTCTTCCTTCCACCTGATGAAAACAGCTACGCTCCCCAGTGTGACAAGCAATATCCCCCAACTGTTCTACCCCAAGGAGTAAGGCATCACTATCACAGTCATAACGGACGCTTTGCACCTTCTGAATATGTCCAGAAGTTGCGCCCTTATGCCATAACTCCTGGCGGGAACGACTCCAAAACCAAGTTTCCCCGGTTTCCAAAGTCTTTTGTAAAGACTCCCGACTCATCCACGCCATCATCAAAACAGTGCCATCCAAGTAATCTTGGATAATTGCCGGTACTAGACCGCGTTCATCGTAGGAAATCTGATCAACCGGGATAGAGAGGGGTAGTGAATCCGGATCATGAGAAAACATCACAATTTTAACTCTGTTCTGTGTATTTTAATGGAAAATATACAATACCATTGATATGATTGGTGGAAAAATGATTCAGCTTAAACAAAAACATTCCTATCTGGAGCAGACTGCATCTTGACAGCAGTTCAGGGTGCTTTGATGTGATAATTATTTTCAAAATTTAGGAGATAGCCTTGGTAAATACCACGATTAAAACCACAAAATCACAAGAAATCTTTGCTGCTGCTCAAAACTTGATGCCGGGAGGAGTGAGTTCTCCAGTTCGCGCCTTCAAATCTGTAGGTGGACAACCCATAGTTTTTGACCGTGTGAAAGACGCGTATATCTGGGATGTAGATGGCAACCAATATATTGATTATGTAGGTACTTGGGGGCCAGCTATATGTGGTCATGCCCATCCAGAAGTAATTGCAGCCCTCCATGAGGCCTTAGAAAAAGGTACTAGCTTCGGCGCACCCTCAGTACTAGAAAATGTACTGGCAGAAATGGTCATTGATGCGGTTCCTAGCATCGAAATGGTGAGATTTGTCAATTCCGGCACTGAAGCCTGTATGGCAGTACTGCGGCTCATGCGGGCTTTTACCAGCCGGGAGAAAATCATCAAGTTCGAGGGCTGCTACCACGGTCACGCCGATATGTTTCTAGTCAAGGCTGGTTCTGGTGTAGCCACACTGGGGTTACCCGATTCCCCCGGAGTACCCAAATCAGCCACCATGAACACCCTCACAGCGCCTTATAACGACTTAGAAGCAGTCAAAGCCTTGTTTGCAGAAAACCCCGACGAAATTGCTGGGGTGATTTTAGAGCCAGTAGTTGGCAACGCCGGGTTTATTACTCCCGATGCTGGGTTTCTAGAAGGTTTAAGAGAAATCACCAGGGATCATGGGGCATTACTGGTATTTGACGAAGTAATGACAGGGTTTCGTATTGCCTACGGTGGCGCTCAGGAGAAATTTGGTGTCACACCAGATTTAACTACATTGGGTAAGGTGATTGGTGGAGGCTTACCCGTGGGAGCCTACGGCGGTCGCCGGGACATCATGTCAATGATAGCCCCAGCAGGTCCGGTGTATCAGGCGGGAACTTTATCTGGTAATCCTTTAGCAATGACTGCTGGGATTAAGACCTTAGAACTGCTGCAAAGACCTGGTACTTATGAGTATCTAGATAAAATTACTCAGAAGTTAGCAGATGGGTTGCTGCAAATTGCTCAAGAAACTGGTCACCCTGCTTGTGGTGGTCATATTAGCGCTATGTTTGGCTTATTCTTCACCTCTGGACCAGTTCATAACTATGAAGATGCCAAAAAGTCTGATATGGCTAAATTTGGTCGCTTCCATCGCGGGATGTTAGAGCGCGGTATTTATTTAGCACCTTCTCAGTTTGAGGCTGGTTTTACCTGTTTGGCGCACAGTGAAGCAGATATTGACCAGACTTTAGCAGCTGCTAGAGAAGTGCTGTCTAGTCTTTAAACTCCGCTCGGTTTCTCAACTGACGCTATACAGACAAGCCCAAAAACAGAGTACCTAGAGGTTTTAACCCACAGTAACCCTCCCCTCATCCAGGGGAGGGGGAACAAAGCCATTGTTTAATTAACTTAATTAACAGCCGCAGCCATTATGTCCACAGCCTTTGATGGTTTTATGACCTTCAGCACAGCCCTCAGAACAATAATATTTACCCTCTTTTTTAATAGCTTCCTCAAGGGAGACTATACATAAGCAGTTGGGACAGGCGCACTTCATTTGAGTGACGGTAGTCATAGTTCTCTCCATTAGTACCGAATAATTATCTATACTACAACATCTGAGCAGATATTCAAGTATTATCTATAGGTATCGGCAAAATTAAAGTTTTACTACTCATAGCGGGCAAGAAGAAGAAAATGCCCGCACTACATCTATAATAAAAAGGCTTTGGGTGGAATGTTGATTATTCTTCCTCTAACTCATTGTCATCATCTTCTTCCTCATTAGCCTTGGACACTGAATTAGCAGAAACAACAGCCCCCATATCCAGCTTTTGACGTACCAGTTCCTTGATTTGTTGCACAAATTCCGGCTTTTCTTCGAGATACTTGATCGCATTATCTCGACCTTGGGAAATATTCTCACCGTTGTAACTGTACCAGGCTCCCTTGCGAATAATAACCCCTGTTTCTTCTGCTAAGTCCACCAGACAACCCAAGGTAGAAACTCCCTTACCAAATATAATGTCAAATTCCGCGACTCTAAACGGCGGAGCAACTTTATTTTTAGCAACTTTCACTTTGACCCGGTTACCAAATTCTTCAGTGCCTTTTTTCAAGGTTTGTATGCGGCGAATATCCAGACGTACGGAGGCATAAAATTTTAAGGCGTTACCGCCAGTGGTGGTTTCTGGGCTACCGTAGGTGATCCCAATTTTTTGCCGCAACTGGTTAATAAAAATAACTGTGCATCCAGATTTACCTATATTTCCAGTGATTTTACGTAGAGCTTGGCTCATCAGTCGTGCCTGTAAACCAACGTGGGTATCACCCATATCCCCTTCAATTTCCGCACGGGGAACTAGTGCGGCTACTGAGTCAATGACGACAATATCAACGGCGGCGGAGCGCACCAGCTGATCAACAATTTCCAAGGCCGATTCCCCAGTATCAGGCTGAGAAACTAGCAAGTTCTCAATATCTACACCCAAAGCAGCAGCATAGGTGGGGTCTAGGGCGTGTTCAGCATCAACAAAGGCGGCTATACCATCTTGTTTTTGCACTTCCGCGATCGCATGTAGTGCTACGGTAGTTTTACCGGAACTTTCTGGTCCGTAAATTTCAATTACCCGTCCTTTAGGTAAACCTCCACCCAACGCTAAATCTAAGGTGAGAGCCCCTGTAGAAATTGTCTCTACTCGCATCTGCGTAGCATCACCCAGGCGCATGATTGCTCCTTTACCGAAACTGCGCTCAATCTGGTTGAGTACTATATTTAATGCTTTTTCCTTGCCAGAATTATTGGTGTTGGTAGCCATTCTTGCCTCTAAATATACGAACTATATTGATTTCAGGTATCTGGGGATGGGAGTTTCAGTAGAACAGATATACTATTTTAACCAGAAAATTCTCTTTTACAGTTTGAAAAAACAAAGGTGTCCACATGGTAACCTGAACGACTGGAAATGAGGCTAGTAATACTACATATTTTTAGGATATATTTATAACTATATACATACTCATAGAGAACAGGAAATCATCCCATAATTGAGCGATCGCCATTTCAGTTACCTTAAGGAAATAGGGAACAGGGTGGAAACTCCCTATTTGTTTTTGTGCTCACCTCTTTGGCGGTTGCTATCAATACTCAAACTTTTCACGCCAGTTATCCCCACACTCAGTATAGGTCTGGCTACCTATGGGTGTACCCAAACAACCTATGATTAAGTACTTTTTCAGCAATTTGAGTTTTTCCGGTTAATACTCAAAGTTCTTGTAGTAACTACCAGTAGAAATATATAAGAGTCGAAATCTGGTAAATTAACTCACGAGCCATTGCCAAGAATTGATCTTTGCTGTTTGCTCATCAAGAGGAAAACCTAACCAGGGACTTTTGCAACTACTAACTTAGGGTACATCAACATCATGAAACCGTTTCTTTTCGTCACCGACTTAGATAATACCTTTGTAGGGGATGACAACGCCTTAGCAGCACTGACCCAATCACTGACCCAACATCGTCAAGAATATGGTACTAAAATAGTTTATGCCACAGGGCGATCGCCTATTCTTTACCGTGAACTCCAGCAAGAAAAAAATCTCATGACACCGGATGCTTTAATTCTGTCCGTAGGTACAGAAATTTATCTCCATGGTCAGGAGACCCCAGATCAGGGCTGGTCAGAAATCCTCTGTGCTGGGTGGGACAAAGAGCTAGTATTTAAGATTGTCAAGTCTTTTCCTGAGTTGGTGCTGCAACCAGACTCAGAACAACGGGCTTTTAAGGTCAGCTGCTTCCTTCCCGAAGAATTTGCCCCCACCATCTTACCCCAACTAGAGGCGGAGTTGGTTAATTCTCAACTAAATATTAAGTTAGTCTATAGTAGCGGCATTGACCTTGACATTTTGCCCATTAACAGTGATAAAGGTCAAGCAATGCAGTTTCTCCGTCAAAAGTGGAAATTTGCAGCACAAAGAACAGTTGTGTGTGGTGATTCAGGTAATGATATTGCATTATTCGCTGTGGGTGAAGAGAGGGGAATTATCGTCGGGAATGCGCGGGGAGAATTACTCCAGTGGTACAAAGAGTATCCCGCTGACCATCGTTATCTAGCACAAAGTGCTTGTGCCGGTGGAATTATGGAAGGATTAAAATATTTTAGGTTCTTACAATGATTAGCTATCTTAAAGGGATTGTCGCTGGGATTCAAACAGTGGGCGGGGGTCGCTTCATCTTGACTCTTGAGGTTAATGGTTTGGGGTATGATTTACAAATTCCCCACCGGCTATCACAGCAGCTACCAGATTCGGGAGCAGTGGTACAAATCTTTACCCACGTGCAAATTCGGGATGAGGTACCCTTCCTCTACGGCTTTGGTTCCCCCGCAGAACGTGACTTGTTCCGCCACTTGCTCAGTGTCAGCGGTATTGGTGTGGCTTTAGCGATCGCCCTGTTGGACACTTTGGAATTACCAGATTTAGTGCAAGCCATTATTGCTACTAATGTCCAAATGTTAATTCAAACCCCCGGTGTGGGCAAAAAGACCGCAGAACGCCTCTGTTTAGAATTGAAAGCCAAGTTAATTGAGTGGCGCAAATCAGCAGGATTTTTTGTGGCCACCGGTGGACCAGCACCAGGGATTTTAAAAGATGTGCAAATGACTCTTTTCGCCTTGGGATATACTCCCAACGAAGTTAGTCACGCTTTACACGTAGTCAGTGAAGATATTGGACTGACAAAAGATGCTTATGTGGAAGACTGGATTAAACAAGCGATCGCCCATCTAAGCAGTAGTGAGGCAATCAGTCACCAGTTATGATATAATCTTCCCACCCCCTCCCCCTGCACGGGGAGGGGAGTTAAGTAAGTTATCGGTCATCTGTATTTATGTCTCCAGACCCTTACAACTGGATAGAATCATCTTTAGCCACTATTCACAAGGCTAACTGGTATCGTTCAGTCCAAACTATCCAGGGTCGCCCCAGTGCAACTGTGCTGTTGGCGGGGGAAGAGGTGATTAATTTTGCTAGTAATGACTACTTGGGCTTGGCTGGGGATGAACGCTTGAGCCAAGCCGCCATTACTGCGGTGCAACAATGGGGGACTGGTTCCACTGGTTCCCGGTTACTCAGTGGACATAGGGAAATACACAGAGAATTAGAAACGGCGATCGCCTCTTGGAAACAAACAGAAGACGCACTATTATTCAGTTCTGGCTACCTAGCGAATTTAGGTGCGATCGCCGCTGTAGTCGGTAAACGTGATTTAATCTTATCAGACCAGTATAATCATTCCAGTCTCAAAAATGGCGCAATTCTCAGCGGTGCCGACTTCAAAGAATATCCCCACTGTGACATTACAGCCTTAAAAACCCAATTAATTCAACACCGCCACAACTACCGCCGCTGCTTGATTATCACCGATAGCGTCTTTAGTATGGATGGTGATTTATGTCCTTTACCAGAATTATTAGATATAGCAGAGCAGTTTAACTCTATGCTCCTAGTAGACGAAGCCCATAGTACTGCAGTACTAGGGAAAACCGGCGCTGGGTGCCTAGAACACTTTAACTGTACAGGGAGAAATTTAATTCAAATTGGCACATTAAGCAAAGCCCTGGGGAGTTTAGGCGGGTATGTCGCCGGAAGCGCCACCCTCATTGACTACTTACGCAATCGCGCCCCTACTTGGATTTATACCACCGCCCTTTCACCCCCAGACACCGCTGCAGCCTTAGCAGCCATTACAATAGTCCAACAAGAACCCCAACGCCTGGCGCAACTGTGGCGGAATGTAGATTATTTAAAACATTTACTCTCCGCAAAATTACCACAACTGAAAATACTACCCACAGCATCGGCTATCATATGTATACAGTTACCTAGTGCAGCTGTAGCCCTGAGAGTTGGTCAACAGTTAAAAAGCCAAGGTATTTTTGCGCCCGCAATTCGTCCCCCCACTGTTCCCACCAGTCGGATCAGGATATCTCTCATGGCCAGTCATGAATTAGAACATATAGAAAAATTAGTCTCAGTTTTAATGAGAATATCCGCAGGTTTCTAACCCCCGTCTCCTGTGTAGCATCAAACGCAATTTTTCAACCCAGGGCGATCGCCTTACCATCCCCCCCACAGACACACAGATCCCCGACCTCTTCCATAACCTAGGGACTTATTGAATATTTGCGAGACAAGTCCGGGATCTTTCTTGCACCCCTCCCAGATACCGTCAGAGCGATCTGCTTGGAGCAGCGCTTCGCTATCGCCTTTAACTGCTCTCAAGATAATCAAACACATGATTTTCTAGTCAGATTTATCTGACTTTAGCTATTAGACGGGGGTTTATAACCCCCGGTTCCCCGTGTAGCATAAAACGGAATTTTTCAACCCAGGGCGATCGCTTTAGGTATTATAATAATGGCACTATACCCTATGAAATCAACCATGACTTACACACCTGATGATGTTTGGCGCTTATTAGGTGAGTTGATTGTAGCTCAAAAGGAAACAGAGCGCCGCTTTCAAGAAACAGAGCGGTTATTAAAAGAACAATCTCAAGAAACAGAGCGGTTATTAAAAGAACGATCTCAAGCAACTGATAAGCAGATTAAACAGGTAAGTCAACAACTGGGTAAGTTAGGTAATCGTCTAGGGGAGTTTGTAGAATGGCAAGTACGCCCTGCTGCGGTAAGATTGTTTCGAGAACGGGGTATTGATGTCCATGAAC
>NZ_JANQDF010000139.1:0-2748 GCF_029891675.1 Anabaenopsis tanganyikae CS-531 | reverse complement strand
TTGAGGAAAGCAGCCAAACCATTTACCACGACGGTAAACAAGCTCTGTGCCATATTCGCACTGCTCAGGAATAGTTTGACCAATTGTAGTAAAACCTAAACCTTTTGTTGTGCGCGGATACCAAGTACCATTTTTGAAATTGCCCACCTTAAATTGGATAGCTTGGCTTGTGGCTTTACAGCTTTTAAATTTCGCGCTACCACCTTGAGTGCGAGCCTGTTTAAAGGCATCAAATGCCTCAAAACAAGCTTCTTGACGTTGATGGCCTGGTAAGGTTTTGACCCATGGCGGTACATCTATTTTTTGAGCTATTTTATCTAACTCTTCAGCAGATATCTTGACTTCTTTTTCTTGGCTAGTTTTCTTATCAATAATTAGTCTGACTTGAGTATCATAATTATTGTGAAGATAACTAATACATTGATTGAAGTAATAACGATAAGCGGCAAGCCAACGCTTCCAGACTCGATGTAATTCTTTACTAGGAAATAGCCTGATTTTCAATATACTGTTCGGAGGCTGCTTTGTCGATTTCTTGTGACGCGACTTCTTTTTGTAAGTCTTCTTTGATGATTGACTTGTATTTTCTAAGCCCGTATAACCTGCTAGAGAAACAGTGGATGATCGACAGCATATCTTGTACGAGTTCCTGCTCTGGACTGAGCTGGCGGTCATTGAGAACCACGAGTTCGCACTCAAATTTTGTGCATAACCACCTAACCAATTCAAATCCGAATCGGACAAGTCGGTCAGGGTGGGTAACGACAATGCGTTGGATATCGCCGTCGATGATTCGTTCCAGAATGGCGAGGAATTTTTTCCGTTTAAAATTGAGTCCGCTGCCAACTTCTGAAATAATTTCAGCCTCTGGATATCTTGTGCGTAAGTGTTCAAGTTGTCGTTGCAAATAGTCTTGCTGGGAATGAGTCGATACTCGTCCGTAGCAAATAGTTGTAATTGTCCGGGGTATTCCGCCGATTTTTTCGACTTCTTCGAGGATGAACCGCCTTTGACCTCCTGGTGTACGGATTGCTTTAAGCTTGCCTTCGTTTTCCCATCTCCTGAGACTGGAGACATGGACACCAAGGATTTTAGCTGCTTCCTTGGGAGTGACATGCTGCATCAATATCTCATTAAATCAACTACTTTTAGTCTAGCGTGATTTAGTAATATTTTCTCGTTTTAAGCAAATAATTTACAATTAGTTACACGTCTACTTTTATTTTACCGCTTTATGGACTAGGGGTTGATTTTGACAAACTGCCTCATAGCAGAAGTATAAAATACCAAAAAAATATCAAATATAAATAGGCAACAAACCATCAAAGGAGGTTTGTCAGTGGATAACACATTTACACAGAACCAACATTTAGTATCAGTGGCAGCAGGTGAAGTAAACTTAGAGGGGAATTTGGTGATTCCTGATGGAGCCACAGGTATAGTAGTATTTGCTCATGGTAGTGGTAGCAGTCGCCATAGTCCCCGTAATCGATATGTTGCTGGGGTTTTACAACAGGCTGGACTAGGAACGCTGCTAATTGACTTACTAACTCATGAAGAGGAAAAAATTGACCTGATAACCAGACATTTGCGCTTTGATATTGAATTATTGGCACGGAGATTAGTGGATACCACAGACTGGCTAACACAGTACCCACAAACCCATCACCTGCAAATAGGTTACTTTGGAGCGAGTACAGGGGGCGGTGCGGCTCTGGTAGCTGCGGCCAAACGCCCTGAGTCTGTGAAAGCTGTAGTTTCTCGTGGTGGGAGACCTGATTTAGCCGGTTCGGCGTTACCTGATGTCCAAGCACCAACATTGCTGATTGTTGGTGGATACGATACCCCAGTGATCGAGATGAATCAGGATGCACTGGAACAATTACGTATACAAAAGCAGTTAGAAATTATTCCCAGAGCCTCCCATTTGTTTGAAGAACCGGGGACATTGGCAGCAGTAGCACAGTTGGCGAGTGAGTGGTTTACCCGTTACCTGACACCGGAAAGCTCATAAGCAAAGCCCTCAGATAGTCTCTGGGGGCTTTGATGGAAAAGAATATTGTCCCACCCTTTGCTGGGTAGGACTGGCTATCTATTCCCATGCTATAGGCGGATGGGAACCTCGGCAAAAGAGGTTAATTGCGGAAACGTCTCTTACTTTGCCTGTGTTTGGCAATTTCTTTGCGCTTGCGTTTTTCCAGAGGGGTTTCAAAGTGACGATGCTTCCTCATATCTGGAAAAATACCTGCTTTAGACACTTCTCGCTTAAACCGACGTAAAGCTGACTCGATAGCTTCATTTTCACCCACTATGATTTGGGTCATTATCTCTCCTAATAAGTTGATTTAATTGATCGTTCGACAGTCGTAACGAATTCAGTTACCTAGAGTATACAAAAAACAGACCTTTGTGATTCAAAGCTGAGTAAGGTTTATGGGAGCCGCTAACCTATCGGCGGTTCTGTAAAACCTAGCCAAAGCTATACAATTGCGGCAGAAGCTGACCAAAACCAGAGTAAATCTGTTGCCTGAGCAGTTCAAAACCATATATCATCTTCGGTGTTTAGTCACTGTTTTAAGGTGGTCTTAGTATGACTACTAAGGGGTTTGTGCAACTTTTAAGCTAATCAAAGCGATTAAACTAGATTAACTACGGCATCCGTCAATTCTGACTTGTCAGAAAGCACGATAGAATCATGGGTCACGGTAAAGGCAGTTGCTTGCAAAGCACGCAATAAAATATTGCGTG
>NZ_JANQDF010000138.1:0-23424 GCF_029891675.1 Anabaenopsis tanganyikae CS-531 | reverse complement strand
GGTGGACAAGGTGGACAAGGTGACCACCGGAGAAAAACAGTACAAAGTCTGTATTCTTAGTAAGAAAAATAGCCCATTAAAAGACCATTGTCCGTATAAAATCTTCTTTGTCCACTTTCCTTCCTTGTCTTCGGTGGTCTTGCCTTCACAGATCATATTAAAAACCTACCCTTGTAAGGAAGGGGGTGGGGTGAAACAATAGTTGATACACTAATCATGACTTGACAAACATCCTCTTAGGCCTAGGAACCTCCCCCGCTGGAAGAAATCAATAACTCATCAGAGTCCTTGTGAGGTGAGAATACTTCTAGCTATGGTCAGTCCCAACAGCACAATAGATTAGTTTGTACTTATCAAAGGATATGGCGGGGGATATTAAATAATAACCGACGGTAGTTTTGTATTAAAAACGACAATTTTTATGATATCCGGGGACTAAAATAAATTAAAGTCAAGGAATAACTACAAATCCAGCCTAGCTGGAACCAAGGTTACACCCTGCTTGTAACTGCCAAAGTAGAATTACAACTACTGAGCAGTTTCTCACACATAAATTTAAATTTAATCTGGGGGATCACTATTTTGAAGAGCAAGAACTAATAAGTATAAGTTAAGGGAATACCATTTTTATATTTTCTTTGTTATTTTGTATTTAACGGGACAGTTATTCATTATCCAGTGAGCTAAATATAAAGTGAGTGAACTATTTACCAGGAAAGTCTATGCAAATTACTCACTTTGTGATTGTCCCCGTTTGATTTATCAACACAAGACAAATCCCAGATATACATGGCATGGTAAAATTCCCAATCGGCAAATAGTTTATCAATACAAGGAACACCTTGGTCAGAACTATGGTTAAGACAAATAATCAGCATATTATCCTACCTGCTTTTATCAAAGCTGTGGAAGTGGAAGCAAGTGACAATGTAGGTAGCCACAATAAATTTACTCCACGCAAATTCCACTTACTGCAACCATTACGTAAAAGGCTAGACAACATTGAAATTAAAAATCGCGACTTTGCTCACTTTATTGCTAAAATGATTCCGGCTCAGTGTCCTTTCGAGCGCGACCTTATCCTATTTGGGCGCAAAATAGCCCACATCCCCCCTCTGTGTAAGCTTAATCCACTGTATGATGAATTTGTCGGCTTACGCTTTCGCGCTTTGTGTTATTTAGTAGATGAGTGTGGAGAGGACATTCAATCCTACTGCTAAATCCTAACCGAGAAAACATGGTATGGAAATTAAAATTGAGCATCAACCAAGTCAACTACGCCTCAACCAGTTGGGTGTGTTTCAGTGGGCAATTTGGCAGAAAGAAATATCCAAATTTACCTGGACTTATGATACTCAAGAAACTTGTTATTTTTTGTTAGGTGATGTCGTTGTTACCCCCGATGGTGGACAACCAGTGAAAATAGGAAAGGGTGATTTAGTGACTTTTCCGGCTGGTATGTCTTGTATATGGGAAATCACCAGCGACGTGAAAAAACATTACTGTTTTGATTAGTTAAGAGTCAAGAATCATGAATTAATTTCCTGGTCTTTTGGTTTCTTTTCTTCTCCAGAATGCAAACATCTCCACAGTGACTAGGAATTAAATAGAAGCATAGGAGACACAGCAGCACTATGTCTCCTATAATTTTTATAACCAAAATGCCGAAAACTCTTGAGAAACAGGGGGATCACGCCGTATTCCGTACTTTAGTAAGGTATGTTCGCGCAGCGTCTCCCCTTGGGAGAAGGCTATTTAATGCGTTTACGCCTCAGTCAGGACATATTTTCTAATTAAGCACTCTACATACTCACTAGCACTAACGCCTTCCCTTGCAGCTAATTCTTGCACAGAATGCCAAGCTGTATCAGTCAGCATAATACCCCGATGTTTTTTGACTTCATCGTAAAAAACAGGGGTATTTCTAACTCTTTTTTTACCTTTACCTGTTGACATATTAAGAACATCTACATATACTAATTACAGTATATTTAATATCAAGGAGGTGAGTCAAGTTGGTAGTTCTAGAGTACAAAGTCAAAGCTAAAAAGCTTCAATGCATGCCTATTGAGGAAGCTATTAAAACTACTCAGTTCATCAGAAATAAATGTCTGAGATACTGGATGGATGCAGCCAAAGAAGCAAAAATTAACAAGTTTGCTATGAATAAATATTCAACAGAACTACCCAACGAGTTTACATTTGTTGCTGACCGGGCGACAAAATAAGCTACAAGACAGACTCTATAAGCCTCATAGCTCTTAGATGTTGTTTGATAAGTTTTCAACCGGTAATTTTTATCTTAGGGAACACCGGAACACACCGAACACCCGAACAGGGAATGGAGAACACACCGAACACGGTATGGCTAACGCCACGCTATCGCTATCGACTTCGCTCACCGAACACACAAAAAACAATAAAATCCAGTCCCCTCCCCTTACAAGGGGAGGGTTAGGGTGGGGTAAAACAATATTTGATACACTAATCATACCTTTTAAAACATCCTCTTAGACCTTGTTGATCATGCTAGGGTTTATTGCAATTTAATTTCATTAATGTGGTGATTAAATCCATACAAGCATCCTTGAAATTGACCCAAGTTTGACCATATAAGCTGATATACAGCAGATTTCATCTAAGTGAGGTACAGTAAGGCCTACAGGATGCCCACCCCACAATAGTTTTACAATTAATATCTGTATTTTATCTAGGTAGAAACTGCTGTGAAAACTACTATGTCTCCCTTCCGTTCTACCATGTTCTTTGAGCCGACTAATATATTTCTGTATTCCTTTACCTTTGATTTGTTGACCCTGAATTGTGGTAGAGGAGTAAGCGATAGCGAAGCGCTGCTGCAAGCAGATCGCTATCAAGCAAACTAGAGAAATAAATTGTTCACCAGTTAGATTAGTATCCTCTAAATTATAGCCTCCTTTTTTAAAATCTCTAACCATTTCTTCAATATCAAATCTTTGTTTATAGGCAGAAATAGCCAATTCTAACGCATCAAGATTCATTAAGATAAACCATCCTTCTTTCGGTGCTACTCCGTTGATTTTACTTGTCCATTTACAAGCAATGTTAAAGCTTATAAAACCGTGAGTCTTTGTGACATTCACACCTTTAAGAAAAAATGATCAACCTGGTGCTAATTCCAGACTATTTAAGTCCAGAAAAATATATTTTTAAACCTCTACAAATTCGTTATTTTTTATTTAATCGCAATTCCCTGTTACATATTCAATAAAACTCAAAAAATGTGTACATCATGAGCATGGTAAATGCTATATTTCTTTTTTCTGATTATCCTGAACATAATTTCAGATATTACTCCTGTTGTTTGATAAAAAAGTCATTTTTTATTCTTCTTTCAAAAAATACTTGTATTTTGAATATATTTTGAATATATATAATTTCCCAAGTTAAAATGCAAGTATAAATGACAAGCATCAAAAGTTGATCATGCTAACTGAAGATAATTTACAAAGTCTGCAAGAGGTTGTGGCAATTTGGAATGAGTGGAGGCGGAAATATCAAGGTGCAGAAGCTAACTCCTGTGGTGCCAAGCTGGTTAACGCTAACCTAAGTTACGCAAACCTAAATGGGGCTGACTTACATCGCGCTAACTTGAGAGGAGCTAACTTAAAAGGGGCGAATCTGAGCGGGGCGAATCTGAGCGGGGCGAATCTGACTGGGGCGAATTTATCGCAATCAAACACAATGGCAGCAAACTTCCATAACGCCACTCTGACAGATGCTTGTATCCAAGACTGCAATTTTCATGGTGCGACAAAACTAGATGCAGCAATTTGTGAATATTTTCATTGAGAATTAGCTGCGGATCTGATATAAATTCTCATCCAGTAGTAGAGGAATTTTCTAAAATGCTAGTAGAAATTGGATATTCCTAAACTAAATTATCTCACACAATGTTACTACATTTAAGCACCTGGCAAGAAGTTGAAACCTATTTACAAGAATCTCAGGGTATTATTATCCCCATCGGCTCCACAGAACAACATGGACCCACAGGCTTAATTGGTACTGATGCTATTTGTGCAGAGGCGATCGCTGGTGGCGTGGGTGAAGCAACTCAAGCAATGGTTAGCCCTACAATCAATGTCGGCATGGCATTACATCATACCGCTTTTCCCGGTACAATAAGCCTACGTCCAAGTACATTGATTCAGGTAGTCACAGACTATATTACTTGTTTAGCTAAAACTGGTTTTACTAAGTTCTATTTTATCAATGGACACGGTGGTAACATTGCCACCCTGAAAGCTGCATTCTCAGAAACCTATGCGCACTTGGAAAATTTGCAGATTAGCAACGCCCAATGTCAACTTGCTAACTGGTTTATGTGCAGTTCTGTATATAAACTTGCCAAAGAATTATATGGCGATCAAGAAGGTGCCCATGCTACCCCCAGCGAAGTAGCCGTTACCCAGTATATTTATCCACAATCTATTAAAAAAGCATCCCTGACACCAGAAGTTGCTCTTGGACATAAAATTTATGGTGCAACTGACTTCCGCAGACGCTATCCAGATGGACGCATGGGTTCAAATCCGGCTTTAGCAACACCAGAACACGGTCAGCAGTTTTATGATTTGGCGGTGACAGAACTCAGTACAGGATATTTAGAGTTTTTGAAAGCCGAATAGTATCGCTAGTCGTTAAGTTTACATGGTGGGTTACGGCGTAGTGGCAAATACATATATTTATATGTTTAATTTTATGCCTAACCCACCCCAGATGGTTACTACAAACTCTTATATTTTGCGTCCCTTACCCATGACTGTTCTTTACATCTTTGTATTGAGCTTAAACACTGGCCTTTACCGCAAAATCTCTACCTCTTCAGCCACATTTATCTGGTCAAGGACTCCCCAAACTTGCTGTAACATTGGTTCTAACCCAGCGCGGGTAACTGCGGAGATTAAGAACACAGGAGAAAGGGAAAGGTGATGAAGTTGAGCCGCTACGGCTTCTAAATCCACTGTGTCCCTGTCCACCGCATCAATTTTATTCAGCGCTAAAATTTGGGGACGCTTTGCTAAACCTCGTCCATAGGCTTGCAACTCTTCCTTAATTATCTTGTATTCACTAATCACATCTTCGCTAGTTGCATCAATGAGGTGTAGCAGAACCTTTGTGCGTTCAATGTGGCGCAAAAAATCGTATCCCAAACCCGCACCCTGAGAAGCACCTGCAATTAAACCGGGAATATCAGCAAACACAGTACCATCACCAGTAGGTTTTCTGACTACACCCAAATTAGGGATGAGAGTTGTAAAAGGATAGTCAGCAATTTTGGGACGTGCTGCTGATAGAGATGAAATTAGCGTAGATTTACCAGCATTGGGTAAGCCAATAATTCCTACTTCCGCTAAAAGTTTTAACTCTAGGCGTATTACCTTCATTTCTCCTGTGAGTCCAGGTAAAGCATATTCTGGGGCGCGGTTACGGTTACTCAGAAAATGCTGATTTCCTAGTCCACCTTTTCCACCTTCAGCAACCCGAAAACTTTGTCCAGGATCAATTAAATCACATAGCAAAGCCCCTGTACTGGCATCATATACAGAAGTACCACAGGGAACTTCGATGATTAAATCCTTACCATTAGCCCCGGTACAGTTATTTGGACCACCACGTCCACCATTATCAGCTTTAAAAAGATGCTTGTATCGAAAGTCCAGCAAAGTTTGTAGGTTAGTATCCACAACAAAAATCACCGAACCGCCTCGTCCCCCGTTTCCACCAGATGGACCCCCTGCTGGTACGTATTTCTCACGTCGGAAGGCGACGATACCATCCCCACCTTTACCCGCTTCAACTTCGATTACCGCTTGGTCAATAAATTGCATAATTTAGTTATTTATCATTCGTCATTGGTCATTAGTCCTCTGGAACGTTACCAATTGATTTCAGGTATCCGTTAAGAGTTCTAGTTGATTGGTTGTTAGCTTTAATACATCTACTTTTTCCTTTCTTAACAGGTTACGATTATATGCTGCTATGACCCAGTGCTGATTTTTTTACAAAGGCACCCTAGCTATTTTGACGAAAAGACTATTTCTTTGATAACTTCCTGTTCATAAACCTTCTGCTATATTCCCACCAATGTTATCTGCTCAACGAATTATTTATTTACCTAGTGTATCTTGGTCCAATGGCTGCCAAGCATTAACCATTTTCCAGACAATTGATCAACCCGTAATTTTAGAAACCTCCCACTTGACTAAACTAGCAAATTCCAAGACTCCAAATTAACATAAATTTCTAGTACAATTTACTACAAATTTGATAAATTAATTAATGGAAAAGTATCTCGGACAGATTACTACATAGGATACAAGTAGCCGTAACCTAACTAGACAGCCCAACTAACTGTAATCAAGTATACATGAAAGTTTATTTTGGCATTGAGCATGAAGTCGCTTTCCTCAACCACGAAGGAAAATTTGCTGATTTTTCCCAAACTAAATTCTCTGACTTTAATCAAATTGTCGAAAAACTGCCCACATACCCCAACGATTATTCACAATTGCGCGTTGGCGATGCTGGTATTCGGCAAAAGAGATGGTATATTGAGGGTTTTGAAAGATTTGCTAATTCTGAAAAGGTGATAGACTGTATACCCAAAGGTATCGAAATCAGAACCACTATCCACTCTGATATTTCAGGTGCTTTAACTGAATTATCAGAAAGTTTTCAATTACTGCGTGAAGTGGCTGCTGGCTATGGGTTTTCACCTGTTTTAACTAGTTTTAACCCCTATAAGACTGTATTTGAACCTCAACCACCTTTAAATGATTATGAACTCCAACAGTTACAGACTTATCCTGATGAACAAACCGCCAATATTTACATGGTAACTTATGGTCCAGATTTAAATATCTCAGTGCCAGATTTACCAATTGAAAATGTGATTGATATTGGCAAGAAGTTAACCTATTATAGTCCCTATATCGTTCCTTTTAGTTATAGTTCCCCTTTTTATAATGGGGGATTATGGGATGGTTTGTCAGTCAGAACTTTTGTCAGAACGGGAAAAAGATCGGCAGCACTGGTGTTTGTCGAGAAGGAAGAACAACTCATTAATAGCGTGCCATCATTGACAAAAATCGCCCGTATTCCTGCTGAAGTGGGACGCATTGAATTTAAAGCTTTTGATAGTTGTGATGACTTTTCTATCTATGGGGGGTTGTTGGCATTATTGAAAGGTTTGATCTTGGATAAAAGTTTACCAGGTAGAGCAATTAGGCCTAACGCGACTTTACACCAAATCTCTGCAAAAAAAGGCTTTGATTATCCAGATATTTGTGCTAATGCTACACAGCTTTTACAAGTAGCTGAGGTTTCCTTGAGGGATGATTCAGATGTTCAGTTATTAACACCATTAAAAGATATACTAGCAAAGCGCAAAACTAAATCCCATGAACTAATAGCGGCTTACCAAAGTGTCGGTTCAATTGAACAAGCACTGCAAAACACTTACGCCCACCCTAGCATAGAGAGTAGGACAAATGAATAACCTCACCTTTAGGGGCAATTCATAGAATTGCCCTTAGATAATTTAGTCTTTTATTTAGGAATTTGTATTGGTTGACTGACTGGGTGGGATACCTTCAATGGTAATCAACCCCTCAATTACAGTTTTGACGATTGGTGCGGCCACAGTAGAACCATAAGCATTTATGCCTTGTGGCTCATCCACTACCGCAAAAACTACATACCGCGGAGATTCTACCGGTAAAATACTTACGAAGCTAGTTATCCGCGCATTTGGGAGATAGCCACCATTTGGACTCGCTTTTTGAGATGTACCGGTTTTACCACCAATGCGATAACCCGGAATTTTAGCATTACTACCAGTACCTTCTGATACTACAGTTTCCATCATTTCCACTACCTTTTGAGTTGTGGTTGCTGAGAAAATTTGGCGTGTTGTGGGCAGATCAGGCGCATAATGCATCTGGCCTTTACTGTCCACCAACCCTCGCACTACATGGGGTGTGACTAATTTACCCCCATTCGCTAAAACGCCATGCATTTGCACCAACTGTAACGGTGTTAAAGCAAAACCTTGCCCAAAGGATGTAGTTGCTGGTTCAATGGGTGAACTGAGAAACTGTCTTGAACCTTTGAGCCGTCCCCCCACTTCAAAAGGCAAATCTGTATCGACTGTTTCCCCTAGCCCCAAACGTTCTAGCCAATTGTAATAAACTTGTGGTTGTATGCGTTCAATGATCCGCACCATGCCAATATTGCTAGAAGTTTGTAATATCTGTGCAATGTTAATATTGCCATAACTCTTGTGACCTGCATTTCTAATCGTGTGCTTACCTATTTGAATAGAACCGGGATCATTAAACACATCATCTGCTTTAATTACGCCATTCTCTAGGGCGATCGCCACATTCAAAGGCTTAAAAGTCGATCCCGGCTCATAAAGATCAGCTACTGTCCAGTTTCTAAATAGGGAAATATCAGCACTAGAGTATTCATTGGGGTTATAGGTAGGATAGGAAGTCAGAGCTAGTAAAGAACCGTCTGAAGCATCCATAACAATTACCGCCCCACGTTTAGCCTGAAACTTCTCTATCTGTTTTTCTAGAGCAGTACCGGCGACCCTTTGCAAACGGCTATCAATAGTTAATTGCAGTCGCAGGTCATCGAAATTTAAAAATCCTTCCGGTGCATGAATTGGTAGAAGTCTACCATTACCAGCCCTACTCAGCCGCGCTGTCTGCGGGGAACGTTCTAATAAATTCTCTTGACTGTATTCCACACCAGCCTGACCCTTACGGTCAAGATTGACGTAGCCCACCACGTCCGCAACCACATTCTTTTGCGGGTAATATCGGGAGTATTGTTGAATCAATTCTAAGCCATTTAAGCGCAATGATCTCACACGCCCAGCACTGACTTCGGGTAAGCCGGAAGCAAGTGTAATCCCACTCCTGCGACTTTCAAAAGTTTTCACCAATTCAGCCGGGGGTTTGTCGAGTATGGGAGCGAGTTGTTCTGCCATTTGTTTATTAGACTGAGCAAACAGCTTAGGATGGGCATATAAGGTATATACAGGTCGGTCAACAGCTAATACACTATTAGTGCGATCTACCACTAGGCGACGGGGAACGAAAGGCCGTAAATTCACCATTTGCTGGTTACGCGCCTTCTCGGTTAACTTTGCTCCCTGGATAATCTGCAACTGATATAAATTAATAGCCAAACCCAAACCTGCGGTCATTAATATGCCCCAAACCACGAACAGCCGGGGTCTGGTATTGGATATCTGGTCTTGAGGATTAGAGGTGAACCTAAACCTCTGCATAAATGCTAGGATAGAAGACTTTCCTCGCCTTCTAAATGCTGAATTTTGAAAATTTCTCAATTTTAGTTTACCGGGTGACTTCTGTATTTACCTGCTCAGTATTAGTTATCGGTTATTAGGAACAGCCGGATTCCCCTAAGTGCATCATTCAGGGTTGAAATCCTGTACTCCCGCTTTGATAACTCTAATATCCTAGTGGTAAGGGAGTGTTTTGCGGCTTTTCCATATTTAGTGCTGTGCCAGGGGGTGTAGCATCAGAACTAGAAGATGGAGATGCTGCGGGCAAAAAAATTGTTCTGGCTGGTGTTGGTGACACTAGCGCAGTGGCTTCGTCTTGTGCTTCTTCAGCCATTTTGTTCTTGAGGGTAGCGTTAGTTGTGGTTAACTGCCGTTCATAAAGTTTCAGGTTTTGTAGCCTGTTATATTCCTGACTCCACAGTTGTTGAGAATATACTATCCAACCATACACAAATAAAGTTGCTGCTACCAAGAAAAACGTGACTACGGAGGAATAACGATGTGATGTGTACAAGCGCAGTAACCAAAAAGGTCCAGAGCCATAATTAGGCATCACGGGTAAGCTACCTTCCCCTAGCTTCTGATTTTTCTGGGTTGTTCTATTTGATTGACTTTCCACCCGTGAGACTCGTTGTTTAGCGACTTCAGGTAATGGATGAGTCGTAGAAACCGGCAACTTCTTGACAGCACGCCGTTGTCTTTTTGAGGATCTTGGCAAAGGTTCATCTACAAGTGTAGATGTACTCCCAGAGGTTGATCCTAGAGGGATGGGAGGCCCCTCCCCGTTGGATGGGGTAGGATTGATTCGGAACCAAAGACCTGTTTTGGGAACAGCCGATTTACGCACAACAGCCATATATGTTTTTAGATGGAAAATACAGTGTTTTAAACCTTTAGCCTGTTTGTCCTCAGGCGACAATCCTCGTGTGATACTTCACTGCACTAATGATGGCATTAGCTGGGTATTGTAATACCTGTCACTGGTAGGCAGCAATGTGCCATTTCCAGTATGGCAACACAAGGCAGCAAGGCACAAGAGCCTTGTAAAATAAAGAATTTTCATCTGATGTCTTGTTTGTCCGCCAAGTTGATTTTGGCTATCTGCTGACTGGAGTCCTGAAGCAGAGAAATTAATCACCCTCCTGCATAATCAATCAGCCTCAAAAAATCAGCCGAAAGTATTGCTTTTGAAAATATCAGCACAAGACATTTCAAAAATTAGCAACAAATAGGTTATGTTATACAACAGGCTATTTTTTTTATTGCCATTTTCTGGTGAAAGAGGAGTTTATGTTGAAAACAAAAATCTTTGGTTTTGTTCTAATGTTAGGGTTGGCTGCGGTTCTTGGAGCCTGTGAGCCTGGGACTGAGCCTGAAACTCCACCAGCGACTCCCACTCCTGGTGAACCCACTGACGGTGCTACTCCAGCCCCCGCACCCGGTACCAATCCCCAATAAATTTTGACTCAGTAAATCACCCCAAGAAAATTAAAAACTAGTATAATTTATGACTAAATGAACTTAATTTTTTTGGGGCGGTTATACAACATCTTTTTGTCAAATAGACTGAAAACTTTAATTAAATTAGCAGGTAAAGGGCACTGGTTAATATAATTGCAACTGTAACCAAGTTTCATGGTGGTGGCTTACGGAAAAATTATCAGGTCTATTAATCAGTTATTTATGCAACTTATTTAGGTGGTAATTTACGTAAGTCATACTCCTGCTATAGTGCGGAAATCAACATACTTTCTTGGCAAGTTGCATATCTAAAGGCATAAAATTAATCCTCATGGCGGGGCAAAGTAGCTTTATGTTGCTACTACAATTTAGTACATCCCATTACTGTCGCAAAGCTCGTCTGGCGCTCGGCTATAAGCAAATTAATTATAAAACTGAAAATCTGACTCCTGGGTGGCATATCCTGCGAGTTAGGCCGCTAACAGGTTTGAAGACTTTACCTGTGTTGTTACCACTTGAGGGTCAACCCAATGCGATCGCTGACTCTACCGAAATCTTAAAATTTCTGGAAACTTATCAACCACAACCGTCCTACTTCTTGCCTGACCATGAACAGCAGACAGAAGCGTGGATGTTAGAGGATTGGTTGGATGAAAGCATTGGTACAGCCACCAGGTTTGTATACTATCAGTTCCGGGCTGGGGAAGGCAAGGAAATTGACCCTTCACTGGTTAGTCAGATGGTAATTTCAGTAGTCCGCCAACAATATGGTATCAACCAGACTACTGTGGAATTGGCTAAAAAGAGACTTGCTATTGCCTTTTCAGAGTTATCTATTCGCTGGCAAAAAAATGACTACTTAGTAGGTAATCAGCTAAGTGTGGCAGACATTAGCGCAGCTGCCTTGCTGAGTCCTTTAGCACTGATTCCTGAGTATCGTCAAGGATATCCCTGGTTATTTGAGCGCATTGTGCAAGTCCACCAACTGTGTCATGAACCATTAGCACCAGGGTTGAGTGAGGGTTAGGATGAAGGTAATCGGGAGAAAAAAAATAGTATTTTGGGTTGTGGGTATTAGTACTACCCTTTTTTTGGGCTGGAGTGGCCATTGGGGAACAAATGCGATCGCATTACCCCCACCCGAAGATATACCAGAAGAAATATTGCGGAGGGAAATTATTCTAGACGCGCGATCGCCAGTGGACGGTAAACCCCTGAATGCTGCCGAATACGCAGAACTACAAGAACAGCTACAAGTAAGTCCTCCACCCAAACTGAATGCCGATTTACGACAAACCATTTACCTGATAAGGTTACGTAAGGCCTTACTGCAAATTTTCCCCTTCTTAGATATTTGAAGCAATTATAACGAAAATGCCGAAAAACCTTGATAACCAGGCGCATAGCCCCGTATTTAAATAGTGGGGATCAAGGCACACTTTTCTCACTTATTACTAACTTTAGGTAAATTTGAGCAGATTTTGAGTGACAGTCGTTAAACCCCAATCTCCAGTGACCATTCTGATGTACGATAACGGTGACGACAAAATTACAAATAAATTTAGAACCATAAATTTAGTTCTTTCTGGGGAAAACCCAGATCTACTCTCTAGGGTCAGCAATGGGAGTAACTCACTCAATTACTGTATTCAAATCTAGGTAGCTTCATCTCTATGACCACAATTATCCCAGAACAGGTTAACCGTATAGTTGGGAATCAGCATCACGATCCCTTTGAAATACTAGGTTCTCATTGCATAGAACAAAATGGCAAAAAAGTCTGGGCTGTGCGAGCCTACCTACCAAATGCGACTGCAGCATCGGTAATTCTTCCTGAGGAGCGTCAGGAATACCCAATGGAGACAGTACATAATCCACATTTTTTTGAATGCATAATTGAAACAGCGGAACTGACAAACTACCAGTTACGGATTAAAGAAGGTGAGCATGAGCGTGTCACCTATGACCCCTACGCCTTCCGGTCTGCGAAACTAACAGACTTTGACTTACATTTGTTTGCCGAAGGCAATCATCACCGAATATACGAAAAAATGGGAGCCCATCCCACAGAGATCAACGGTGTTAAAGGTGTTTATTTTGCCGTTTGGGCTCCCAATGCTCGTAATGTTTCCTTGCTAGGAGACTTCAATCTGTGGGACGGGCGTAAACACCAGATGCGCAAAGGCTCCACCGGCGTTTGGGAATTATTCATTCCTGAAATCGGCGTAGGAGAGCATTACAAGTATGAAATTAAAAATTTTGAAGGGCATATTTACGAAAAATCAGATCCCTATGCTTTCCAACAGGAACCCCGTCCCAAAACTGCCTCCATTGTCACTAATTTAAATACTTACACTTGGAGTGACCAAGACTGGATGGAAAAGCGTCGTCACACCGACCCCCTGACCCAACCAGTCTCCGTCTACGAAGTGCATTTAGGCTCTTGGTTACACGCTTCTAGTTCAGAACCAGCCAAATTACCCAATGGTGAGACAGAACCCGTAGTTATAGTTTCAGAACTCAAACCAGGCGCACGCTTCCTCACCTATAGAGAACTAGCAGACCGACTGATACCCTATGTCAAAGAATTGGGGTACACCCATTTAGAACTGCTACCCATTGCGGAGCATCCCTTTGATGGGTCTTGGGGTTATCAAGTAACTGGATATTATGCCCCCACTTCACGTTTTGGCAGCCCCGAAGATTTCATGTATTTTGTTGACAAATGCCACCAAAACGATATTGGTGTAATTGTCGATTGGGTTCCCGGTCACTTTCCTAAAGATGGTCATGGTTTAGCTTTCTTCGATGGTACTCACCTTTATGAGCACTCCGACCCGCGCAAAGGAGAACACAAAGAATGGGGTACTTTAGTTTTCAACTACAATCGCCACGAAGTTAGAAACTTTCTAGTAGCTAATGCCCTCTTTTGGTTTGATAAATACCATATTGATGGTATTCGCGTTGATGCTGTGGCTTCCATGCTTTACCTAGACTATTGCCGCAAAGCAGGAGAATGGCTACCTAACGAATACGGGGGTAGAGAGAACTTAGAAGCCGCAGATTTTATGCGTCAAGTTAATCACATTATCTTTAGCTATTTCCCAGGTATTCTTTCCATTGCAGAAGAATCCACTTCCTGGCCTATGGTGTCCTGGCCTACCTACACAGGCGGACTAGGGTTTAATTTAAAGTGGAATATGGGCTGGATGCACGATATGCTGGACTACTTCAGTATGGATCCGTGGTTCCGCCAGTTCCATCAAAATAATATTACCTTTAGTATGTGGTACAACCACAGTGAGAACTTCATGCTGGCTTTGTCCCATGATGAAGTGGTACATGGTAAGAGCAATATCATCGGCAAAATGCCCGGTGATACATGGCAGAAGTTAGGGAATGTGCGTTGTTTATTTAGCTATATGTTTGCTCACCCCGGCAAGAAAACAATGTTTATGAGCATGGAGTTCGGCCAATGGAGTGAGTGGAATGTCTGGGCAGATTTGGAGTGGCAATTATTACAATATCAAGACCACCAACAATTAAAGCAGTTTTTCCAGGATCTAAACCGTCTCTACCGTTCTGAACCAGCTTTATATACTCAGGATTTCGCCCAAGATGGCTTTGAGTGGATTGATTGTAGCGATAACCGTCATAGTGTGGTTTCTTTTATCCGTCATGACAAGGATTCTGATGATTTCATTGTGGTGATTTGCAACTTCACTCCCCAACCACACTCTCACTACCGCATTGGTGTACCAGAGGAAGGATTTTATACCGAGTTGTTTAACAGTGATGCCCGTCCCTATGGCGGCAGTAATATGGGTAACTTAGGTGGTAAATGGACTGATAATTGGTCTTTACATAGTCGTCCTTATTCCCTCGATTTATGTCTACCACCGTTGGGTGTGTTGATGCTGAAGTTGGATCGGCACAAAACATCTGAGGGAATGGTATAATAAGTTCTCCTTGAAAGGAAATAAGAAGCGATCGCTTCTTATTTCCCTTGAAAACTTCAGCTTAAACCGTAACAGGTGACAAAAGTTGAATGTTGGAGAAGACAAACTCTTGAGTGGAAATTTTTCCATCTGTTTGAGTGCGAATCTCCCGACGATTTAAAACAAAATATGCGCCAACTTTTTCATATTCATCGGTAAACTCACTTCTCCCACCTTTTTGTTGCCCTGTTTTGGGATCGTGGTATACAGAATCATAGGTATGGGACAAATAACCCGCCCCAGTGTCATGGCTGCTAAAAGTGTTAATTGTCACAAAAGTACCGTGAATTAAACGGTGGACGTGGCAAACCTCATTATTGCGAACCTTATATTTATCGCCTTCAGATTTACCACCCACTAAAATTTCAGTTGCACCAGTCTCGTCAGTGTCTCCATAGCTGAATTTATTCTCACTGTGAGTGTCCTCAAAGCTGCGACGGACGCGGTGAATGGCAATTTCCCACGCCTGTCCGTGAATGGCTTTCTTTGCTTGCTCATCTTCTACCCCCAACACTTCCGCCTTGAGGTTAGCATCGATGACAACTTGACCTGTAAATAGTTGGTCATCATATTTATAAGTAATATCTGCGCTATAACCGGGAAAACTCTTGTCCCAAGTGTAGCGATTTTCATAAGCAGCCCGGAAAAGTTCCTGAGCGGAAAGTTTTGTAATTGTCATCTACTTCTCCCAGAGTGACTAGCTATATTAGCGTTTTATCTTGGCTGGTATTAGCATAGAAGTAAATATGAAGCTTCGCATAGTCCCCAAGTGGGTACACTTATGCCTAATTCTCTTTCCCTTATATTTCAAGCGATCGCAAATGTCAGCAACGAGCAGGAACTACGAGTGGCGCTCATGGATAAAATTGGTGAGTATTTTGGCGTCCAACATTGCGGGATCTATCTCATCAATGAACAGCCAAATGCGGTTAATGTTCAGGCCATTCCCGCCGTATGTATGGAAAACAATCCAGTTGGTCGTTATGTAGTGGAACGACACGCTCCCGCCCATGAACAATTAATACTATCACCAGGAGATTGGAAACATTTCTGTCCCCGTCATGACCATGAACACGTGATGACTGGGCCAATTGTTTGCGATGGTCGTCTAGTGGGGACATTAAACTTAGCTCGCGATCAAGGGACTGATCCCTTTAATGGCGATGACTTAGCTGACTTAAGCGCTTTGTGCATTCATTTATCAGCAAAACTTGCCACTCTCAGAGCCAAAGAAGCAAAAATATCCAATTCACTGTTAGTCAGTCCCTTAACCGCGCGTGAGCTAGAAATTGCCGAGTTGGTAGCACAGGGGTTAACCAATGCCGAAATTGGTGAACAACTCTGGATCACACAGAATTCTGTCAAGCAAGCTTTAAAACGGATGTTTCGTAAGCTTGGTGTTTCAACTCGTACAGAAATGGTCGCAAAACTACATTTTATCTGCTAGTTAACTCCTACAGAATACCCTTAGAACTGGGAATGTTACCAGCCCGACGGGGGTCAATTTCCACCGCCATTCGGGTTGCTCTGGCAAAAGCTTTAAATGTTGCCTCAATAATATGATGGGAGTTAATGCCATCCAGTTGACGAATGTGTAATGTCATTTGGCTATGGTTAACCAATGCTACAAAGAATTCCCGTACTAGCTGAGTATCGTAGGTTCCCACTCGCTGGGTGGGAATTTCCAAGCCATAACTCAGATGAGGTCTGCCAGAAAAGTCCAGCACCACTTGCACTAAAGCTTCATCCAATGGTGCCAGAAAATTACCAAAACGAATAATACCTTTCCTGTTACCTAGGGCTTGACTGAAAGCTTGCCCTAAAGTGATACCCACATCTTCATTCGTGTGGTGATCATCAATTTCCCAGTCTCCCTGAGCTTGGACATTTAAGTCAATCAGCCCATGGGAGGAAATTTGATGCAACATATGATCTAAAAATGGAATCCCAGTTGCTGCTGTGCAGATGCCCGTACCATCCAAGTTAATAGTAACTTTTATATCAGTTTCGCCAGTGGTGCGATGAATCGAGGCTATGCGAGCAGTGTGAGTCGAATTAATTTGGCCTTGGAGTGAGTCCTTACCGAAGGTATCGCTTGTTTGCATAGGTGGAGAATCGGGAATGGGGAATGGGGAAATCACAGACCCTATGGAGGGCGCATGACTGATGAGTGATGCTTGGTGACTGTATTTTGTCGGTTAACCGCCAACCGTCAACCGTCAACCGTTAACCTTAACAATGATTAATTATTACATTCCCATGATTTCATATCCTGCATCTACATACAAAACTTGTCCTGTAATGCCACTGGCTAAATCGCTAGACAAGAAAGCAGCAGTATTGCCCACTTCTTGCTGAGTAACAGTGCGTCGCAGGGGAGCTACTTCTTCTACATGGTGAATCATATCTAAAATTCCGCCTACTGCCGAAGATGCTAATGTCCGTATCGGCCCGGCGGAAATAGCATTCACCCGAATGTTGTCAGGTCCGAGTTCAGCCGCCAAATAACGTACACTAGCTTCTAAGCCGGCTTTAGCTACTCCCATGACGTTGTAGTTAGGAATTGCCCTGACACCACCCAGATATGTGAGGGTGATGATACTACCCCCTTCGGTCATCAGCGGTTTAGCCGCACCGCTTAACTGCACTAGTGAGTAGGTGCTGATTTCTAACGCTGTTTTGAACCCAGAACGTGAGGTTTGGCTAAATCCACCGGTCAAATCCTCTCTGTTAGCGAAGGCCAGACAGTGGATGAGAATGTCCAATCTTCCCCACTGATTCTGAACTGCTTCAAAGGTAGATTTCACCTGCTCGTCATCTTGCACATTACAGGGAACAAATAAGCTGGGGTTGAGAGGTTCTACCAGTTCGGCCACCTTTTTCTCCATCTTGCCTCGCTCATCTGGCAGGTAGGTAATACCCAAGTTAGCTCCGGCTTTATGCAGTTGTTGAGCAATCCCCCAGGCAATGGAACGGTTATTGGCAATCCCTGTAACTAAGGCGTTTTTTCCAGTCAGATTCAGCATAGAAATTGTGAATGAGATCAATCATTAGGAGCATACTAGAATCTGCGCCGAGTTGGTCTTGGTTTGGCACATCATTTGCAGAAATGATCATTTAGGGGACTGTTTTCTCAAAACTTTGTCTAGATAATCCTGAATATATTCTCAAGATATCGTGAATTTTTGGGCGAAAAACCTGATGACCTTAACTGTGTAAGTACTTATAACAACTACTAGCTAAAAACATGAAAAATTATGTATCATTATGAACAAATAACCATGAAGTTATGGGTTTGAGTATAGGAATGTACAGAAAGGTTGACGGTGCTTTATTGATTTTTCAGGTGTATTCTTAGGTAATCAGTTTTTGTTTTTCCGGCATTGGGTAGGGGAAGGGAGATGATCGTGACACAAGATAAAGCCCTAGCAAATGTATTTCGTCAGATGGCGACCGGAGCATTTCCTCCAGTTGTAGAAACATTTGAACGCAACAAAACAATATTTTTTCCCGGCGATCCTGCTGAACGAGTTTATTTTCTTTTGAAGGGTGCTGTGAAACTTTCCAGGGTATATGAGGCAGGAGAGGAAATAACGGTAGCACTGCTGCGGGAAAATAGTGTTTTTGGTGTGTTGTCATTACTGACGGGAAATAAGTCTGATAGATTTTACCATGCAGTCGCATTTACGCCTGTAGAGTTACTGTCAGCCCCCATTGAACAGGTGGAACAAGCCCTTAAGGAAAATCCAGAATTATCAATGTTGATGCTGCGAGGCCTATCTTCGCGGATTTTACAGACAGAGATGATGATTGAAACCTTGGCTCACCGGGATATGGGTTCGAGATTGGTGAGTTTTCTGTTAATTCTTTGTCGTGATTTTGGTGTTCCTTGTGCTGATGGGATTACGATTGATCTGAAGTTATCTCACCAGGCGATCGCTGAGGCAATTGGTTCAACTCGGGTAACTGTCACTAGGTTATTAGGGGACCTGCGTGAGAAACAAATGATTTCTATCCACAAAAAGAAGATTACGGTGCATAAACCTGTTACCTTAAGTAAGCAGTTCACTTAAAATCAATCGGGGGAGGTGGAGTGGCAAGGGTTGTGTTCTTCAAAATTACACCCATTGGGGATAAATCGAAAATTCTCAGTAGTTTCAGCTATTGCCTATCTGTCTTCCCCTACAAGATCATCCTTGAAAGTAGTAGGCTGTATCTGGAAGCATTATGCATCCGGCACACTACGTGAACGGTAGCTGAAGATGACCACCGGGTACATCCTGATCGCGGCAATTTTAATTTTGGGGGGCGTAATTGCCACCGTGGGCGATCGCATTGGCACACGAGTTGGCAAGGCACGCCTCTCACTATTTAACCTGCGTCCGAAAAAAACGGCTGTACTAGTAACTATATTTACTGGCGGCTTAATTTCCGCTTCAACATTAGGGATCTTATTTGCGGCTGATGAAGGATTGCGGCAAGGGGTATTTGAGCTAGAAGATATTCAAAAAGACCTGAGAAACAAGCGGGAACAGCTCAAAATTGCCGAATCGGAGAAAAGCCAGGTAGAGGTTGAGTTAAGCACAGCTAGAATTGAACAAACTAAGGCGGAGCGACAGTTGCAGGTAATTAATAAATCCTTACAAGCAGCTAACGCTAAACAAAAAGCAACACAAACTCAACTTCAACGTACCCAAACCCAGCTAGGTCAAGTAGTAAGTCAGTATCAAAAAGCTTTAACTGAACTGCAAAGGGTTTACGATCAAAGACAAACATTGCAGCGGGCTATTGCACAACTAAGGGGAGAACGACAACGACTTTATGCCGAAGCTAAAACAGCAATAGAAGGGCGCGATCGCAAAATTACCCAACTTGATGCACTGATCAAAAAACGTAATCAAGAAATTGCTGCACGAGAGCAAGTAATCGCCACAAGGGAAGCCCTCCTCAAAGAATTAGAAAAACAACAGAATTTTTTAGAACAAGAAGTCACAAGGCTAGAAAAGTATTATCAGTCATACCGTGACCTACGTCTGGGCAAACTCGCACTAGTTCGCAATCAAGTCTTGGCGGCGAAGGTGGTTCGCGTTAGCCAACCTAGTGCAGCCCGTGAACTGGTAATACAACTGTTGCAAGCAGCTAACCAGAATGCCAACATTCAATTAACTGAACCGGGGGAAAATCCCACAAATAAACAGCTGATCGAGGTTAGCCCACAGAGGGTAGAACAACTGAGCCAGCAGATTAGCGATGGTCGAGAGTACGTTGTGCGAATTTTCTCTGCGGGGAATTACGTTCGCGGAGAAAACCAAATAGAATTTTTTGCGGATGCAGCCCGAAATCAACTAGTGTTTTCCGAAGGCGAGGTACTAGCCACCACTACTGCTGACCCCAAAAAGATGACATCCTATCAGCTGTCCCAAAGATTAGATTTGCTGATTTCCGCTTCGGAATTTCGGGCCCGTAATGCTGGAATTGTGGAGGGTTTGTTAAGAGAAGGTACTCATTTACGCTTTTTCTTACAATTGAGACTATATGATCAACCTTTGGAAATTAAAGCGATCGCTCTGGAGGACACTTATACAGCAGGTCCTTTAAGAATCAGGCTTTTAGCAATACTAAACGGAAAAGTAATTTTTAACACCTAAAAAAATAATTAAATCAAGCCATTGATGAAATTTCAGCGTATTGATTATGACTTTTAGTGAATTTTCACCCACACAACCAGTCATCCTAGGCTTCGACCCCGGTAAAGATAAGTGTGGTCTAGCAGTCATGGGACTAGATAGACAATTGTACTATCACCAAGTTGTAACTGCACAAAAGGCCATCCCTACCATTGAAACCCTACGTCAACAGTTTCCGGTTTCCTTAATGGTCATGGGAAACCAAACCACTGCTAAACAATGGAAACAGCAATTGCGCGAAGCACTGGTAGAGCAGCTAAGTATAATTTTAGTCGATGAGCGCTACAGCACCCTAGAAGCACGCGATCGCTATTGGCAGATGTACCCCCCCAAAGGGCTAACAAAACTCGTCCCCCAGGGTATGAGACAGCCACCACGACCCATAGATGATATTGTGGCTCTGCTCTTGATTGAACGGTACTTAAATCGCCTAACCACTAATGTTGATTAAGCGTTGAATTACATTACTCACTCGCAATTCATCTCATCATTTCCGGTTCGCGGTAAGACTAGAGGCTTCTTACTGTTTGAACTAAAGTTCAGCCCTAATAGTAAAAGCATAATCCCCTCCCGGCTCTAACTGATAATCCTGTTGTTCTAAAAAACGACCAAGAGGTTCTTTAATCAAAGCCCGACCTTGGGAAGGCTTAACAGAAAGTTCTCCTCGGCGAAAATGCCATTGGAAATACCACTCGAAGTTACCCGCACTTACTTCACCCTCAAGAAAGCCGAGTTGCCACGATTGACGGATAATTCTGACATGGGCTGTAGTTTCTGGAAGACGTTTGGCATTCACAATGCTTTGTGTTACTGGTGGAATTAAAGCCTAATTAATAGGCTACTTCTTTTATTTAGCAAACTTATCTAAAATATACAAACTCACATGGACAAGACCGTAGCTGATCTTCGCAAGGATTACACCTTGCAAGATTTGAGCGAAACCGAAATTAACCCCAATCCTGTGATTCAATTTCAAACATGGTTTGAACAAGCACTAGCAGCCCAACTTCCTGAACCCAATGCTATGACTCTGGCCACAGCTACACCAGACGGTAAGCCTTCAGCACGAATGGTACTACTCAAAGACTTTGATGACCAAGGCTTTGTTTTATTCACTAACTACAATAGTCACAAAGGACAAGAACTAGCAGCAAATCCCCAAGCAGCTTTAGTATTTTGGTGGGCAGAATTGGAACGCCAAGTCAGAATTGTGGGGACTGTAGAGAAAATTTCCCCAGAACAGTCTGATAGCTATTTTGAGATGCGCCCCCCTAGTAGTCGTTTGGGTGCATGGGCTTCTAATCAAAGTCAGGTAATTGTTGGTAGGGAAGTTTTAGAGCAACAACTCCAAGAATTCCAGCGCCAATATCAAAATCAGGAAGTTCCTAGACCACCTCATTGGGGAGGCTACCGAGTCATTCCCACAGAAATTGAGTTTTGGCAAGGTCGCCCCAGTCGCATGCATGACCGATTGCTCTATACTCGCTGCTGGGATAATAGCAGTTGGAAAATTGAGCGCTTGTCACCTTGAAGAGTGGAGACTGGGAATTAGATTTTCCCAGTTTTTTTGTTTATTCTGTAACTGGTACTTTAGTACTAGATGTAAACTGAACTCTGGGATCTGGCATGAAACTATATCTCACATAAATTCCTCCCCAGATGAACAGGATAATTAACAAACCACCAATACCCAGGGGATTAGGTAACCAGAAAACTACTTCTATATGGGTTACCTGACCTGGTGGGATCTGCCATACTAATTCCCTGCCTTTTTTCTGGGGTGGGATAGCAGTTTCGTTTTGTTCAATATTTCTGGCTCCCCAAGGGGTATTTAAACTAAAATTGAGTTCTAGAATTGATTCAGTATCCGATAACACGTTACCTCTACCGGCAATTAAGGAGAGCGATCGCAAGTCCAAATCATAAATTAATCGATTCCTGACTAACAAGAGAAAATTGTTTTGATCTATGAATAAATTTGATTCAATTTTCGGTGGTGCTGACTCCGATGATTGCTGTACACCCTCAGCTTTTTCATTTCCACGAGAGTTAAAAAAATCATTAAATTTCTCTTGCAACTCTTGACCATTACTGAAGGGAATTTTCACAATAATTTCGGAGGCGGAAATTCGTTGGCTTTTACCATCTAGTTGACGGGCGCGACGTTCTATGCTATGTAACCATTCAGATACAGAATCGGGACTAAAGCTAGTGAGTCGTTCTCCCAGTTTAATATGCTGTACTATTTCGCCACTGTTGGAGTGATTAAAATTCACTCCCGCATCGTACTCTACACACCCAGTCAACAGTAGTGATGTCAACACAACCAGCCACAAGATAGGATTTTTAATGGCAAATATCCGATGGATGAGATTCCTACCTATCAGCTTGACCACCAAAGCCATTTTTACTAAGACAAAACTTAATGCTCTAGTCAATCTCACGAAAATCTTGTTCAAAATAGGATGATTCATATAACGGTTAACGGTTGACGGTTGACGGTTGACTGTTGACTGTTGGCGGTTGACTGTTGACGGTTGACTGTTGACGGAAGGGCGATCGCCCTTCAGACCAGATGCTAAGATGTCCTATTGAGTAGTCTAGGGTAAATTATCGGGGTCAATGCCCTGGGATTGTAAATAGGCTCTGAGTTTTTCCTTAGCCTGCCTTTCCGCTTCAGCGCGTTGGCGTTCTTGTTGAGCTTTTTGGGCTTCTGTTTCAGCGCGTTGGCGTTCTTGTTCAATCTTCTCCACCGCCCAGGGTAATACATTCCCCTCCTGATCCCACCATCTCAACCAATAGCCACTGCGTCCCCCCTTTTCTCCTCTCCAAGTTCCCAAAAACAGCCCCATACTCTCTACCCAGTGACGCCCATTTTCATCTGGCTGTTTTAATTCATACTGGCCATTTTCTA
>NZ_JANQDF010000137.1:0-30806 GCF_029891675.1 Anabaenopsis tanganyikae CS-531 | reverse complement strand
CTACTATCAACTGCACTAGGCATCCCCCCGTGCCATTGACATCACTTATATAATACCAATGTGCTTTCATTTAGCGATTGCTACACACAGATGCAAGCTCTGCGTAGCGATCGCCTGTGCCAGTTGCGTAAGTCCTATTTACTAATAAAATAAGCAATGTCACACTTGACTCTGAAAGCTATGAAGAAGATTCTCAGCCACAACAATGGGAATATATAATTCTTCGAGAAAGCGTATTTGAATTAAATGAAGAAGCATCATTTAATGATCTGTTGGCCAGTATGCGAGAGGAAACAGAAGCCATAATTGCTGATTTATCTGTATAAAAATCAGCATAAATCTATTAACATTAAGGAGTGATTTGTGTTAAAGTTACTAGGAAATTTGATAATAGCAGTAATAGCAATACCATTAGTAATAATAGCAATACTAGTAGTATTATGCATTGCTATCATCATAGCAGGAATAGCAATATCATTAGTAATAATAGCAATACCAGTAGTATTGTGCATTTCAATTGTCATGTCGTTTTTTAAAGAATCAGATTCTTCTAGTTATAAAACTGAGATTAAAAACAGGTCTGAAAAATCAGATAAGCTTTTTGAAAGTCCTAAACCTGAGATTGAAAATAACTTTGAAAAAGCGGTAGATGAGCTTTGATAATTTCTTGAATATCCAAATATAGCATTTCCCATGCTCGTGAGGTACAAATTTTTTTAGTTTGAGGGAACAGGGAACAGGGAATTGGTGTGTACTTCATGAGACTGAAAAAGGCTTTATATAACTGTCTTCGGCAATCGATTGATAATTATAAGACAATTCCCTAGGCTTGTCTTGTGCAGACTCCTTGATAAAGCCATTTGATAGTTTACCTAAATCGTGTATAATCCCTGCTACTTCCATAAATAAAATTGTGCGTCTTTGCTCATCTGATGGTTGCCACAAATAATTAGTCATGTCTGATTTCCGTTACATAGATGTTCTGTGATTTTTTGGGTGTGGTTCCACAAACTGACTCTAAACAATTGCATTTTTTCATCAGTTCTCATCTTCTTGAGAGTTCATCAATTCTTGAGTAACTTGATTGAATACTTGTCTTGATACAGCTAAGGCTTCTTGGGCATCATTAGGATCTGCGAAAGCATCTGAACTGGGTAAAGCATCGGGGTAGCGGGTAGGAAGGTAAAAACGATCAAGAAGTTGGATATCTAAAGCGATCGCCACAAGAGGATTAGGATTAAGTAAATTCACTAAATCACTAAGCCGATGACTGCGGGGTGGAGTTTTTCCTTGAGCCGTAAGTAGAGCTTTAATCGCTTTTTCGCTGCATTGCTGGGCATGGAAGCACACTTGATTGTATATGTTATTAGCGATCGCTAATTCTGCCATTTGCAAATCCTCACGAGCAAAAATTAACCATGTTTCATACTCCCTGCTCATACAAAATCTTGCCTTTCCCTAAAATTTCCTCTCGAAAAAAAGCCCGTTCTTTGCATAAATTTTCAAACTCAACAGGAGTATAGACCAGTATATCAATCCCTACTCGTGGTTGCAGCAACTGAATTACTTCTTTAGTGCGATCCAAAAAACGTTGCGTCGTTTCTTTAACTATGACTAAATCAAGGTCAGACCATTCATGGGTTGTCCCACTTACCATTGAACCAAATAATATAATTGATTGAGGATTGTAAAAATCCCTTAACAAATCTACATAGCGGTTAAGTTCAGCTAAAAGTAATTGCTGGCGATCGCTCACCTGATTCAATTCAAGCATAATTAACTCCCTGGGTTAGATAAATAGGGATTCTAAATCTTCATAAATAACTTTTGCAGATGAAAGAATATTCTGTTTTCGGAGCCAATTATGACTCTGTTCAATAGTCGTTTTTCCCACTAAATCAACTTTTCGACTGAGCATTTTTTCTAATTCTTCTTCAGCATCAATTAAATCTGATAATCTCCAGCGAGTATTAGGTTTGAGGGCATACAAAAAATCTACATCGCTCTGCGCATTGAAATCATCGCGTAAAATTGAGCCAAATACTGATAATTCAGCGATCTGCCAGCGTTGACAAAAGGATTGAATGGCATTCATTGGTAGGGCGATCGCTAATTGTTTAACTGTTTCTGTTTCTGCTTTGCTCATAATCTTTGTAAACAATGTGAGTCAAGTTTATTTACTGGCTTTTACGTAATTCTTGGACTATTTCTTAGGCGCGATCGCACACCTGACCCCCCATCCCACGCACCAGAACTTCCATCCACCAACATAGCTTTTATCAAGCATATCATCGAATTTGGAAAAATCTGGCTATAAAAGCAACTTTCCCGATTCCTTGTATAGATATATCTTCATCTGTGGTCAATGAATTATTCACCGTACCTATGCAAACGAGAACTACTATATACAACTCCCCAAAGTGCAGAGAAAAATAACCACGAAATTGTATTTAGCCTAAAATCAAATAAACTTACATCTACGGTGTTGAATATCAACCATTGTAAAATTACAACAATATAACTGAAAAATATCAATTTATCTTTTTTGTCTAAATAGTTGGGTTTCTGCAACAATTGCACACCTGCAAACCATATCCAAGCCAGACAGCCAAAAAATAACAGGGCGCTCGGTAAACCAGTTTCAGCCGACAGCATCAAAAATAAATTGTGAGGATGACCTAAATCAATTTGCATCTGTGCTTTGTAGAGGTCGCTAAAACTGCGTAAACCCCAACCTGTCCAAGGCTTTTGCTGAGTTAAAGACCAAGCAAACTCCCATTGAGTAGTTCGCATTACAGCCACTGGTCTATCTGGATACATTTGATCATTTAACCGCGCCCAAAAGTAAGCCGGTACAAAGCGGCGAAAGGTTTCTGCAACTGGTGAGGGGGCGAAAGCTGCTAACAGGACACTGGTGATTATACTGGTGACACTACCAACAATAATATGCCAACCTTGGTAAAGTGCATAGGCTAAACAGGCAATCATTCCCATCACCCAGCCATTACGTGAGTCAGTGAAAATCAGGGCTATAAAACTGGTAATTACTGACACAGTTAAAAAAATAAAGTAAGTATTATTTCTATCGCGTAAACTCCATCGTTCCAGCCACAACCCCAATCCCAAAGTAAAAGCGATCGCTAAATAAGCAGCCAAAAGATTAGCGTGCATGAATATAGAGGACATACGCCCCGGTGGAACTCCTCCCGCAGACAGACCTAAATCTAATAAAATCCACAAAACTTGTAACTGGAAACTCCAACCCCAAAACATCTGCCCAAAGCCCATTATCACCACTGGAACTGAACCAATCACGAAAATCATCGCTATTTGCCGCAATTGAACAGTTGTCTGAATCAGGGTGCTGAGTCCAGCAAAAACTAGGAAGAATGGTAATAAATTAAATAAGCCCAGAAAAGCTTGTGTTTTATCATCGGCAAAGCTACAACTAATAATCAGTAATACACTTAAAAGCCCAAATCCCCAGTTAAGGGGACTTTTGATTACACTGCGGTATTCTAATTGGCAAGTTCTTAATGCTGCCAACAGTATACTCACACCGCCCACCAAAGGACTCAAGGGAAAAATCAGCAGTCCAATTTGAGTCACATTCCAAGGGGTTTGTAAACTAGTGTGGGGATGATAAAAAGCTAACTTCAAGCTGGCTCCCAACATTCAGCACGAGTGAGACGAATTTGTGCCAGAGCAAATATGGTGGGGATGATCCGACCATAGTTAGTAGAGATCGCTCTCCATCCTAAATCTGCAAAAAACCAAGTCCACATCACTGGGCCAATGAAGCTAAAAACACTACGCACCGCACCATAACGAGCCGCATTCATAGTCATACCCCGCCGCGCCATTTGTAGAGCTACATAGCCTTTAAATTGGCTAGTTGCTGCTTGAGAACCGGCGATCGCCGTCTGTTTAGCTACTTGATATTTAGCAAAGTGGATGGCAAATTGGCGCGCTATCTGTTGCAATACCAATGGCTGCAGAATAGAAGTAACAGCCAAGGCGCTACCACCTTTAACCAGTAATCCCAATGGGTCGCCCTGTAATAAAAGTGGTAGGGGTTGTTGGATTTTTGACTGGCACAGTTGACGTTGCACCTGCTGATTTAATTTTTGTTTCTCATTTTCCGGCAGTTTTTTCCACACCTGTCCTAATAGATGTAAAAATAACTCCGCCTCTAAATCAACAGTCGTCAATTCTCTAGAATAGGGAATTTTCAAATATTTACAGACCTGAATTAATGCTTGACGGTAAGTTACCTGACTTGTACGCCCCCGTAATACTGTGATCCCATCCGCAGCTAAAAACCGAAACCGATTCTCTAATGTGTCTAGCCAAGCTTCGCGGCTTTGGCTTTGTACCTCAATGGGTTCAGGTGTATGAACATAATCTAGGGGATTAAATTTACGACTAAACAAAATTGCCGTTAAATCCTGCAATTCCTCTTGTGTCGCTAACTCCAGCGCCGCCCTCAGTTCATCCAATTTCTTTTCCTCTCTTTGTGCAGCCTTTATGTAGTTTATTCTACTATTAGCAATTGTTGGTCATTGCTCATCCCTAGTCCTACAGAGTCAAGAATTTATGACTGATATTGCCATAATTGGTGCCGGAATGGCAGGTTTAATATGCGCTCAACGTTTAACTGAGGCTGGATACTCGGTTGTAGTCCTTGAAAAGTCCCGTGGTTTCGGGGGACGACTCGCTACCCGTCGATTACATGGAACTTGGGCAGACCATGGGGCTTGTTATTTACAGCCTCAAGGTGAATTATTCGCAAATTTGGTACAATCTTTATGCGATCGCCATATCCTAGAGCTATGGCAAGATCAGCCTCAACCCCGTTATATTGCACCCGCGGGAATGAGTACCATTGGTAAGTTTCTCGCCCAAGGTTTAGAAATCCAACTGAATCAGCGGGTCACAGCCATTCACCCTCATTCCGCAAATACTTGGTGTCTGACTCTTGAATCTAGCGCCGAATTAACAGCCACAGCCATAGTTCTCGCTATCCCCGCTCCCCAGGCTTTGGCACTTTTGTCCCCATTGGGCGAACATATTTTGGGTAAAGCATTTTTGGATAGTTTGACCTCTGTAGAATTTTATCCTTGTATTAGTGCGATCGCAGGATATCCCCCTACATCCCCACTACCACCTTGGAAGGAGCGGAAATTTACAGATGAGCCGGTTTTGGGATGGATGGGTTTAGACAGCAGCAAACGCCCCCATCCTCAACAACCTGTATTTGTCTTACAAAGTAGCGCTAATTTTGCCCAACTACATTTAGAAACCCCAGATTTACAAGCCGTTGCACAGGAGATGTTGCAAACCGCAGCCCACAGTTTGGGGCTTCCTTGGCTAGCAACACCAGACTGGATGCAAGTACATCGCTGGCGTTACGCTTTTCCCAGTCGTCCCTGGCCACATGCTGTATTATCTGCCCAAAGTCCCCTACCTTTAGTATGTTGTGGTGATTGGTGTGGTGGTAATCTTACTGAAGATGCCATGATTTCTGGAATTGCTGCATCTGTAGAAATTAATCAATACTTGCGCCAGTTACCAGATATATCAATTCTTACATAGATTATAGCATTTCCCATGCTCGTGAGGTACAATTTTTTTAGTTTGAGGGAACAGGGAATAGGGAATAGGGAATAGGTGTGTACTTCATGAGCCTGAAAAAGGCTATATTATAAATCTTCTGATTATATACCATAGGGTAAATTGATAAATGTTAAAAGTATTTGCTGACCGCGGTGGTACATTCACAGATATTATTGCTGTCACTAATAGCCAGACAATTATAGATCGGCTCTCAGGGCATACAGAACGTTTTTTGATCGTTCCTCTGAAACCTCAAGAATGGGTTATTGTCTACAAATTACTTTCAGAGAATCCCACACAATATCAAGATGCAGTTATCCAAGGTATTCGGGATATTATGGGTCTTTCAACTCATGAACCCATTCCCAATACAGCCATAGAAGTAGTCAAAATGGGGACAACTGTCGCCACCAATGCACTGTTAGAAAGGCAAGGAGATCGAGTAGTCCTACTGATTACCAAAGGGTTTAAAGATGCCCTGCGTATTGGCTACCAAAACCGCCCTGATATTTTTGCCCGTCACATCATCTTACCAACGATGCTTTATGAACAAGTGATTGAGGTAGAAGAACGCTATGATGCTCATGGCAACGAATTAACACCTGTTAATATTACACAATTACAACAGGATTTACAAGCAGTTTATCATACAGGTATTCGCAGTTGTGCGATTGTATTTATGCACAGCGATCGCTATCCCCAGCATGAGCAACAAGTAGCAGCCATTGCCGAGGAAATTGGCTTTACACAAATTTCTGTATCTCACCAAGTTAGCCCATTAATCAAACTAGTCAGTCGAGGAGATACAACTGTCGTAGATGCCTACTTAACCCCAATTTTGCGCCGCTATGTCAACCAAGTAGCCAGCCAATTACCAAATGTTAGATTAATGTTTATGAAGTCTGACGGCGGCTTAGTAGCAGCAGCACAATTTCAGGGAAAAGACAGTATTTTAAGTGGACCTGCAGGCGGTATTGTCGGTGCAGTTCAAACTAGTAAAAGAGCAGGTTTTAATCTAGTAATTACCTTTGATATGGGGGGAACCAGTACAGATGTCGCCCATTTTAAAGGGGAGTATGAACGCCAATTAGATTCTGAAATTGCGGGAGTGCGAATGCGAGTTCCCGTATTATCAATTCACACTATTGCAGCTGGTGGTGGTTCCATTCTCATCTTCGATGGTTCTAGCTATCGTGTCGGACCAAAATCCGCTGGCTCAAATCCCGGCCCGGCTTGTTATCGTCAGAGTGGACCTTTAACGGTGACAGATGCAAATGTCATGTTAGGTAAGATACATCCTCAATATTTCCCCTCCGTCTTTGGTGCTGATGGCAATTTACCTTTAGATAAAGATATTGTCATCCAGAAATTCCAGCAATTAGCACAAGAGATTACCACTGTTACAGGAAATTACCTTACACCCGAACAAGTAGCAGCCGGATTTATGGCGATCGCTGTGGAAAATATGGCTAATGCTATTAAAAAAATCAGTCTACAACGAGGTTATGATGTCACCCAATATGTACTTTGCTGTTTTGGTGGTGCTGGTGGACAAGTCGCCTGTTTAATTGCGGATACTTTAGGGATGAAACAGATATTTCTGCATCCTTATGCTGGTGTTCTTTCCGCCTATGGTATGGGACTAGCTGATGTGAGAGCCACCAGAGTAGCAGGAGTAGAACAGCCTTTAAATCAAGACTTAATACCTCAGTTAATGCAGTTGAGGGAGTCATTAGAAACCCAAGCAAGAAGTGAACTCAGTCAAAATGAAAGTAGCGTTGAAGCAACAGTAATTCAAAAACTGGATGTGAAATATGAGGGGACTAATTCTACTTTAAGCATTGATTTCAATTCAGATGTCATGGTCATGCACACAGCATTTATAGATGAACATAAATCTCGCTATGGTTTCATTCAACCCGACAAGCCCTTGATTGTAGAATCTATTTTCGTAGAAGTAATTCAGAAAATGGATACTCCCGAAGAACCTGTAATTAGTCGTACTCGTCCTATAGAATCACCCCCTGAATCGGTGGAAATAGTTAAGATATTCACTGGGGAAAAATGGCATGATACCCCAGTCTACCGCCGTGAAGATTTACAAGTGGGAGATTTAATAAATGGTCCGGCTATTATTGTGGAAAAGATTAGTACAATTGTGGTTGAACCTAAGTGGCAAGCAAAATTAAATGATTGGAATCATTTAATTTTACAACGTGTATCTTAGTTAAAAAATCAAATTCATCTGTAAATTTACCTTTAATCTCAAAGAAGATAAATTAAAAATGTACGCCACAAATAAACCAGATCCAGTCCGTTTAGAAATATTCAAAAATCTCTATCAATTCATCGCCGAACAAATGGGGATTGTGCTGCAAAATACTGCGGCATCAGTGAACATTAAAGAAAGATTAGATTTCTCCTGTGCTATTTTCGATTCTTCAGGATTATTAGTCGCTAATGCTCCTCATATTCCCGTACATTTAGGGTCAATGAGTGAAAGCGTCCGCAGTTTAATCAATGACAAAGGCGACACCATCCAACCAGGTAATGTCTATCTATCCAACAACCCCTATAACGGTGGAACACACCTCCCAGATGTCACAGCTATTACCCCCGTATTTTTAGATGACACTTTGCCCTCTACCCTGACCAATGCGCTGTTCTACGTTGCTTCTCGCGGACACCAAGCCGATATTGGCGGTATTACTCCTGGTTCCATGCCTTCCCACAGTACAACAGTAGAAGAAGAAGGGATTTTATTTGATAATTTTCTTTTAGTTGAACAAGGAATTTTTCAAGAAACCCAAGTAAGAAATTTACTCTCTAATCATCTTTATCCCGCTCGTAATCCCCAACAAAATCTAGCTGATTTTAAAGCACAAATTGCAGCCAATGAAAGGGGAGTCAAAGAATTACAGAGAATGGTTGCTCAATATGGACTGGAAACTGTCCAAGCATACATGAAATTTGTTCAAAATAATGCCGATGAATCAGTAAGAAGAGCAATTGAAGCCCTCAAAGATGGATCATTCATTTATGAAATAGATAGCGGGGCCAAAATCGAAGTTAAAGTGATAATAAACAAAAAAAATCGCAGTGCAACAATTGATTTTACCGGCACATCTGGGCAACTAAGCAGTAATTTTAATGCCCCCAAGGCTGTAACTCAAGCAGCGGTTTTATACGTCTTCCGCACTCTAGTTAATGATAGTATCCCCCTGAATGCCGGGTGTCTGAAACCTTTAGAAATTGTCATTCCTGAAGGCTGTATGCTCAACCCCAGCTACCCAGCCGCAATTGTAGCAGGCAATGTAGAGACATCACAAAACATCGTTGATGCTTTATATGGTGCGTTGGGTGTGAGTGCTGCTTCTCAGGGAACGATGAATAATTTTACTTTCGGTAATGAGCGTTATCAATATTATGAAACCATCTGCGGTGGTTCCGGCGCAGGGGCTAACTTTGATGGTACTGATGCAGTTCAAACCCACATGACTAACTCCCGCTTGACAGACCCAGAAATTTTAGAAACTCGTTATCCCGTCTTGTTAGAAAGCTTTTGTTTACGTCCCAATAGCGGGGGTAAAGGCAAATATTCAGGTGGTAACGGCGTGATTCGCCGGATCAAGTTCCTTGAAGCAATGACAGCTAATATTCTGTCTGGACATCGCCGTGTTCCTCCCTTTGGATTAAATGGGGGAGAACCTGGTCAGGTGGGGCGCAACTGGATACAGCATCAAGATGGAACACAAGAGGATTTAGGCAGCACAGCAACAGTGCAGATGCAGCCAGGAGATGTTTTTGTGATTGAAACCCCTGGTGGTGGAGGGTTTTATCAGTCGTGAGGATTCCTGAAAATGCCCTGTCAATGGATAACCTCAATCTCTCTGGTTTGGGGGGTAGGGGATGACAAAGATAAGATTTCAGCTACTTGGACATACTTAGCATTGTCAATGTTATCCTAGTGTTGCAACTAGCTCCTCAAGCTTAAACTCCTCTACTTCTTACCTTAACAATGACTATCATACCATTGAGGTGTTTTCATCCAATATCCAACAACTAGAGGTAGTACCGCATAATTAAATTAAACGTACAAGACACACTAGGAGAAGAGTAACCCATGGGCAAGGTAGTCGGCATCGACTTGGGTACAACCAACTCAGTAGTCGCCGTAATGGAGGGTGGCAAGCCGGTGGTGATTGCCAATGCAGAAGGAATGCGCACAACCCCCTCTGTTGTCGGCTTCAGCAAAGAAGGCGAAAGGGTTGTTGGGCAAATGGCCAGACGGCAAACTGTTCTCAACCCCCAAAATACATTTTTTGCGGTTAAACGCTTTATTGGGCGGCAGTATAATGAACTCAGCCAGGAATCTAAGCGTGTACCTTATACTATCCGTAAAAACGAATTAGGTAATGTGACAATTCCCTGTCCACGTCTGAAAAAGGATTTCGCCCCAGAAGAAATTTCCGCCATGGTGATCAAAAAATTGGCAGACGATGCTGGTCGCTATTTGGGGGAAACCGTGACAGGGGCGGTAATTACGGTTCCCGCTTATTTTAATGATTCTCAACGACAGGCTACCCGCGATGCTGGCAGAATTGCTGGTTTAGAAGTGTTGCGGATTCTTAATGAACCTACAGCCGCATCTTTGGCTTATGGATTAGATCGGGGTGCAACTGAAACTATCCTTGTTTTTGACTTGGGTGGTGGGACTTTTGATGTCTCAATTTTGGAAGTTGGTGATGGCATTTTTGAAGTTAAAGCTACCAGTGGAGATACTCAACTAGGTGGTAATGACTTTGACAAACAAATAGTAGATTGGTTAGCAGATAAATTTCTGGAGGCTGAAGGGGTAGATTTAAGACGCGAGCGGCAATCTTTACAACGCCTTATGGAAGCCGCAGAAAAGGCGAAAATTGAACTTTCCGCTGTCAGCGTCACCGAAATTAACTTACCCTTCATCACTGCTACGGAGGACGGCCCTAAACATCTAGAGACTCGCCTGACTCGTTCTCAGTTTGAGGGTTTGTGTGTGGACTTGATGGGACGTTTACGTACACCAGTTAAACGCGCACTCAAAGATTCTGGACTCTCACCGGTAGATATTGAAGAAGTGGTACTAGTTGGTGGTTCTACACGCATACCAATGGTGAAGCAGTTAGTGCGTGACTTAATTGGGATAGAACCTAACGAAAATGTTAATCCTGATGAGGTGGTGGCAATAGGTGCTGCTATTCAAGCCGGTATTCTGGCGGGTGAACTCAAAGACGTGCTGCTTTTGGATGTGACACCATTATCTTTGGGACTGGAAACCATTGGCGGTGTGATGAAAAAACTCATCCCCCGTAACACTACTATCCCAGTGCGCCGTTCTGATATTTTCTCTACATCAGAAAATAACCAAAACAGTGTGGAAATTCACGTAGTCCAGGGTGAGAGGGAAATGGCATCAAATAACAAATCACTGGGACGTTTTAAGCTCTATGGCATCCCCCCAGCACCAAGAGGAATTCCCCAGGTTCAAGTATCTTTTGATATTGATGCTAACGGTATTTTGCAGGTGACAGCCCTTGATAGAACCACCGGACGAGAACAAAGTATCACAATTCAAGGGGCTTCTACTTTGAGTGAATCAGAAGTAAATCGCATGATTCAGGATGCTCAAAAATACGCGGATGTTGACCGAGAACGCAAAGAAAGAGTAGAAAAACGCACTCGTTCTGAGGCTTTGATTTTACAGGCAGAACGCCAACTCAGAGAAGTGGCACTGGAATTTGGTATGCAGTTTGCCCGCAATCGCCGCCAGCGAATTGATAGTATTTGTCGGGAACTGCGTGAGAGTCTCCAGGAAAATGAAGATCGCGGCATTGATCAAGCCTATGCTGACTTACAAGATGCTTTATATGAACTAAACCGAGAAGTTCGGGAGTATTATGCTGAGGACGAAGAGGAAGACTTGTTTGGGACGATTCGTGACATTTTTACAGGCGGTGATAAGGAACGGGAACCCAATTTTTCCCGTGATACATATCGCGAACGTGATTCCTATGGCAAAAATTACAACAGAGACTACGATAGGGGTTACAGCAAAGATAGTCGCTACCCAGACTATGATCAGCGTTCCTCTCGCAAGCCTTCTCGACCAAGTTACCAGGATAACTGGGATGATGATGACGATGATTGGTTGTAGTTATTAGTCAATATTTAACAGTCATCAGTCCCTATTACTACAATTAAAAGTAAAATAACTGAACTATGCAAAATTTGCAGAATTTTCGCGATTACTATGAAATTTTAGGAGTACCTAAGGATGCTTCCGGTGAAGAAATTAAAAAGGTTTATCGCCGGTTAGCAAGACAATATCACCCGGATCTCAATCCGGGAAATAAAGCCGCAGAGGAAAAGTTTAAAGATATCGGTGAGGCTTACGAAGTCCTTTCTGATACAGCCAGGCGATCGCAATACGACCAATTTAGCCGCTACTGGAAACAAAAAGGTTTTACTGCTAGCAAAGCACCCAAATCTAAAAGCTGGTCTGGTTCCTCCAATGGTCGCAGCACCACTGAAGATGTAAATCCCGAACAATTTTCCGATTTTGAGAGTTTTATTAATCAAGTCATTGGTGTAGGGGGTCGTCAAGACACCAGAAATGTTAGTAGTAGTACCAAAAGCGATCCATTTCGTTCTCCTAAAAGTCGGGTTGAGTATACGGTTCCTAAAAGCCCACCGCGCACACCCCGCCGAGATATTGAAGCTAGATTAACTTTACCACTGGAAAAAGCTTATGAAGGTGGCAAAGAACGGATTCGCCTAGAAGATGGGCGATCGCTGGAAGTAAATATGCCCCCAGCTATGGTAACAGGTCAAAGTATCCGGTTACGCAATCAAGGTATTGGTGGTGGTGACCTCTACTTGAAAATAACAGTATTGCCCCATGGGCTATTTAAACTAGAAGGGTTCAATATATTTTGCCAAGTTCCAGTCACTCCCTGTGAAGCGGTTTTAGGAGGACAAGTAGAAGCACCGACTTTAGATGGCCCTGTGAAAATGACTATCCCTCCGGGTGTGAGGAGTGGTCAAAGACTGCGGTTAGCAAATAAAGGCTACCCCGGGGAAAATGGTAAACGTGGCGATCAATTAGTAGAAATTCAAATTGTTACACCTAAAAGTATCACACCTGAAGAACGGGAACTTTATGAAAAACTGCGGGAAATAGAAACTTTTAAACCCCGCGCTGATTTATTAGGATGATCTCAAGTAGTAGGTTTAACCCCCAGGGAGGTTAGTTTTATTTATTGGTACCATGGCAAACTCAGAGAATCTCAAACCCTAGAATTAGATATTCACGACCCGGGGTTACTTTATGGGGCTACGGTATTTACAACAGTGCGGGTTTATGAGCAAAGCCTCGATAGTAGTTTAACTAACTGGGTGGCACATTGCCGTCGCCTACTGTTATCAGTACAAGCTTTTGGTTGGCGAGAACCAAGCTGGAATCTGGTGCGTCAAGGTGCAGAAATTCTGGCGGAAAATTTCCCCATTCTCAGAATTACCCTGTTTGCAGATGGGAGGGAGTGGATAAGCGGGAGGTTATTACCACCAGATTTAATCACCAAGCAAAAACACGGTATTACCACAACTTTGGCAATGTCGAACTTGTATCGCAGTCTTCCTGCTCATAAAACTGGTAACTACCTCAGTGGTTGGTTAGCGAGGACTCACGCCCAACAGTTAAATTCTCAGGAGGCCATTTTCATCGATGGCGCAGGTAATTGGCTTGAAACTACCACAGGTAACCTTTGGGGCTGGCAAAATGGTAGTTGGTGGACACCACCACTCACAGAGGGAATATTACCGGGAATTGTGCGATCGCAATTGCTCAATCATCTGCCCATGGTGCATGAGTCGCCCTGGAATGCCGAATTAGTCAGGGGATTTGAAGCGATCGCCTACACTAATAGTGTGGTAGAAATTATCCCCATACATACGGTTCACCAGCCTATAGGGTCTCTACAATATAATCCTTACCATTTTAGTTTGGAACAAATCAGAGAGCTTTTCTAACATGACAGCCGTCATGTTATGTTATACCTTAAGATAAGTTAACATAATTCTTAATAATGCCCTCTCATATTAGAGAAGCTACGCTAACTCACACAAAATACAGGAGGATAGACCTCAGTGAATAAAAGATGGAGAAATGCGGGGCTTTATGCACTGCTTTTTATAGTTGTCATCGCTTTAGGAACAGCATTCTTTGACAAACAACCTCAAACCAGAGAAACATGGCGATACAGTCAATTTATTCAAGAAGTTGACAAAGGCAGAGTAGATAGAGTCAGTCTGAGTGCAGACCGCTCTACAGCACTTGTTACCTCCAGAGACGGTGACAAAAAGATTGTGAATTTAGTCAATGACCCTGACTTAATCACTAATTTGAGTGACAAGGGCGTTGATATTTCTGTTCTCCCCCAAACTGATGAAGGATTTTGGTTTAAGGCACTGAGCAGTTTATTCTTCCCTGTATTACTTCTGGTTGGCTTATTCTTCTTACTACGCCGCGCTCAAAGTGGTCCTGGTAACCAAGCAATGAACTTTGGTAAATCCAAAGCCAGAGTGCAAATGGAACCCCAAACTCAAGTTACCTTCGGTGATGTCGCCGGTATTGACCAAGCCAAACTGGAATTAAACGAAGTAGTAGACTTTCTCAAAAACGCCGACCGCTTTACCGCAGTAGGGGCAAAAATTCCTAAAGGTGTATTGTTAGTAGGTCCTCCTGGTACAGGTAAAACCCTCTTGGCTCGTGCTGTAGCTGGTGAAGCTGGTGTACCCTTCTTTTCTATCTCCGGTTCTGAGTTTGTAGAAATGTTCGTAGGTGTGGGTGCTTCCCGCGTCCGCGATTTGTTTGAGCAAGCTAAGACCAACGCCCCCTGTATTGTATTTATCGATGAAATTGACGCGGTAGGTCGTCAACGGGGTGCAGGTTTAGGCGGTGGTAACGATGAACGGGAACAAACCCTCAACCAGTTACTCACCGAAATGGATGGTTTTGAAGGCAATACCGGTATTATCATTATTGCCGCTACCAACCGTCCTGATGTCTTAGATGCTGCTCTGTTGCGTCCTGGTCGTTTTGACCGTCAGGTGGTTGTAGACCGTCCCGACTATTCAGGACGTAGCGAAATTCTTAAAGTTCACGCCCGTGGTAAGACCTTAGCCAAGGATGTAGACCTGGATAAAATCGCCCGTCGGACTCCTGGGTTTACCGGTGCGGATTTATCCAACTTGCTCAACGAAGCTGCAATTTTAGCAGCACGGCGCAATTTAACTGAAATTGCTATGGATGAAATCAATGATGCCATTGATCGCGTCTTAGCTGGACCTGAGAAAAAAGATAGGGTAATGAGCGAAAAGCGCAAAACCCTAGTAGCATATCACGAAGCTGGTCACGCTTTAGTGGGTGCTTTAATGCCCGATTATGACCCAGTACAAAAAATCAGCATTATTCCCCGCGGTCGTGCTGGTGGTTTGACTTGGTTTACTCCCAGTGAAGACCGCATGGATACAGGGTTGTACAGCCGTGCTTATCTGGAAAATCAAATGGCGGTAGCTTTAGGCGGTCGTCTGGCTGAAGAATTAATCTTTGGTGATGAAGAAGTTACCACAGGTGCTTCTAACGACTTGCAACAAGTAGCCCGTGTGGCCCGTCAGATGATTACCCGCTTTGGTATGAGCGATCGCCTCGGTCCAGTGGCTTTAGGTCGTCAGCAAGGTAATATGTTCTTAGGCAGAGATATCATGTCAGAGCGTGATTTCTCCGAAGAAACTGCTGCTGCTATTGACGAAGAAGTGCGTAAACTCGTTGATGTAGCCTATACGCGTGCTAAGGAAGTATTGGTTAACAACCGCCACATTCTGGATGAAATCGCCAAAATGCTGGTGGAGAAAGAAACAGTAGATGCTGAGGAATTGCAGGCGATTTTGACAAACAACGATGTCAAAACTGCTGCTTTTGCTTAACTAACTTTGGTTGCAGTTTCAGTAAAACTGGGGTGATTCTGGGTTTTCCAGAATTACCCTATTTTTTGCCGCTCCCATCCTCCCTTGGGGGAGGGGTTGGGGGTGGGTTTATCCCACAACTGCGGGAGTTGTCACTTGTTGGGGTCTTTGCTGGGGGGGACGCATTTCTAACCCCAGCAAATTTAGCATTTGTCTGTCAGCGTCGTAATCTGGACAGGGGGTAGTGACTGTGAGCATTTTATGATCATCGCTGGAAAAAATAGAATTAGCCCCAGCCATAAAACATAAAGCTTGTTCCACTTGAGAAAGTCTCGCCCTACCAGCACTCAGACGCACATCAGAAGTTGCCATAATAATTCTGGCTGTAGCAATCATGCGCACCACTTCCCAAATGGGGACATCTGGCTGATTTTCTAGGGGTGTACCCGGGACTTGGGACAGAATATTAATCGGTACTGACTCGGGATGAGGTTGTAAATTCGCCAGTGTCTGTAACATCCCCACGCGATCCTCGACAGTTTCACCTAAACCCAGGATACCCCCAGAACAAACAGTGACGTTTGTTTGTCTTACATTGTCAATTGTATTGAGGCGATCGCCATAAGTTCTCGTGGTAATAATAGTATTGTAATATTCCTGGGAAGTATCCAAGTTATGATTATAAGCATATAGTCCGGCCGCTTCTAGGCGTTTGGCCTGGTCTGTGTTGAGCATTCCCAGAGTACAGCACACCTCTAGACCCATATCCGTGACTTCTTTTACCATGTCCAGCACTGTTTCAAATTGCGAATTATCCCGCACCTCCCGCCAAGCAGCACCCATACAAACCCGACTCACACCCTGTGCTTTAGCTTGTTGAGCAATGTTAACAACTGTTTCCTTTTCTAGCAGTGCTTGGGGCTTTACCTCAGTTTTATAACGGGAAGACTGGGCGCAGTAACTACAATCTTCGGGACAAGCGCCAGTTTTGATTGATATCAGCTTACAAACCTGTATTTTTCTGGGGTCATGATATTGACGATGCACGCTAGCAGCCTGATAAATCAGCTCTAGGAATGGCTGGTTGTATATCGCCTGAATCTCTGCTTTCTGCCAATTGTAGCGTATTCCCACCGACATCACTATCCTCTTTGAGACTGGATTGATTAAGAGCCATTTTCTAGTTGGTTCTCTGAAAATACAGCGTTGGGATTAAATCATCTCAATCTTAGTGCTGTAGATATTAGACATCAGCTTACCAAGATTTTGCGGTTCTGGCATTAGCTCAGATCACGGAGGACTCAACTGCTGACTGGAAACCAGAACACACTCCTTCAATCTGATCTCAACTTGTTAGACAATTCGATAATTCCTCTTGACCCATCTATGCGTACCCGTTGCCCATCTCTTAGTCTCACTGTAGCATTATAAACATCCATAACGGCGGGAATACCGTATTCACGAGCTACGATAGCACCGTGAGACAGTCTTCCACCCGCTTCTGAAATTAAGCCTCCTGCTCTAACTAACAAAGGTGCCCAGCCTGAGTCTGTATAAGGTACTACCAATATTGTGTGGCTGTCTACTTCTGGTAATTCTTGCAAGTCTCGTACTATCTTAATCCGACCCTCCGCTTGACCGTGGCTAGCGGGGATACCCTGTAATACTTGGTCTGAGTACAGTGGGGAGGGAGGAAGGGGATGGGGTGGTGTATGACCATAAACTAAAAGGGGGATTTGATGAAATTCAGTATCTTGCTGGAATTGCCATCGCCTAAATTCTACTATCTCAGATAAATCTTCCCTCAGTTCAATATCATCACCTGCTACTAAACGCCGGACTTCGTTCAACTCTAGAAAAAAGATATCCCCACTTTGCTGGATTAAGCCGGATTTTAAGCAAGCTTGCTCTAAAGCTAAAAATCGCCACCGCAATTCAGCTAAGAAACGAGAATAAATTTCGGTAACTTGTCCTTTAATATCTACTCGTCGCTGTACTACCCCCCGTTTGCGCTTTGTCAACTTCACCGGTTTGTCTGTCTCTGCTGCATTTTGCCATAACTGTAAAAACAAGTCCTTGATGGGTTGGGGGTTTTCTTTCCAGGTAGGAACAGCAATATTTGTGCCCACATCGCTCAAATAACCGTAATCTTCCAGCAATTGGTTAAATTCATCGAGAATTTTCTCTCCTTCTGGTGTTTGCGCCAATTCTTCAAAGACTTGATCCGGTTTCGAGTCAGGTAATTGCTGTTTCGCCTGTGCCGCTAAAGCAGTCAGCGATCGCAATGCTGCTACCTCCGGAGCTATACTGTGATCAATTTCCCCGTCTTTAACGCGAAAAATCCCCTGTCTTAAAGCCACGCTCAAGGGTACTAAAATGCTGTAATAAGTTGCAGTGCGTAGTAATTCCAGAATATAATCTATTCTCTCCAATAACTGGGCTGCTGTCAGTTCTTCTATTAATTCATGTGCTAATTCTGACAAACTAGGCAGAAACTTTTTACTATAATCCCGCTTAAAGTCTTTTTCTAAGCTCAGTTCTCGGGTGAGTAACCGCATTAACCCTGGTAAATTATCCCAAGTGGACTTTAAGGGCGGTTTGCTCATCTTCGCCCCCCTGGTGAGAAATTCCAGACTTTCTGGTGGTAGACCCATCCGTAAAAAAATCTCTCCTAGCAGGGAAGCATTAAAATAGGCCCGGGAATAGTGGAGAGTAGCAGTGTCTGTAAAATCCAATCCCCAGGAGCGATCGCCCAAAACCACAGTAAAAATATCTCCCCAAACTCCGCAAGTTAAGGGGCGATTAATCGACCAAGTTAACGGATGAATCACACCAGGAATGACCTCGGCGGCTATTTTCCTCGTCCAGATCGGCAATAGAGTAGTAATAGGTCGAGACTGCAAAACCCAGAGATTTTGACCATCATAAGTCCACTCCATATCTTGGGGTAACCCGCGATACTGTTTTTCTAGTTGGCGGACTAAATATGCTACTTGTTTGATTAACGCTTGTGGTACTTCTACTTCCCGCCGAGACATTTCCCCCACCACTTGCACAGAGGAAACATTCTCTGTTTCCACCACAAAGGCGCGATATTGTTCTGGTGTCACCTTACCGGAAACCACTTGAGTGGGACTACCTGGTAAAGCCTCAATTACAATTGCATCCCCCTGTTGGCTAATGGGATCACGACTGAAAGCTACACCAGAATACACACTGGGAATTTGTTGTTGTACCAGCACAGCCATGGCCATATCTGGTAAACCGCGATCGCGACGATATTGTACAGCAGACGGATGATTGTAAGAAGCTTGAACTTGGGCGATCGCATCTCGTAATTGCTCGGTGGTAGTAACATTCAAAATTGTTGTATACTGTCCGGCTGCAGAAGCTTGTTCAGAGTCTTCTCCGATAGCAGAGGAGCGCACCACCAAAGGAGACAGATTAGAAGGCTGAATAATTGCCATCAAATTTTCCGGATCATCAACCGGGGAAATTACCCATCCTTTAGGTACTGGATAGCCCCAGCGATTAATTTCAGATAATGTCGCGGCTTTGTGTCCCACCACATTTGCATCCAACTCGTCATCTAAACAAAAAATCCGGTGATTCCCGCGTAAATATGCAAAAGCTGCTTGTGACTCTGCATCAGTCTCCGGTGCTGGTAAATTCAGGTCATCGGGAATTTTTGTATAAATCCACCCCAATACTCCCGCTAGGGTCACAGCCGCCATTATTTTGGGTATATCCTCAATATTCAGGAGTAACATCAACCAAGGAAACAGGAATAAAACTCCGAATTTTACCCATTGCCTAGATCGCAGAACTATAAAACTGATAATAGCCAATAAACTTGTAAATATTGCCACCAGCGGATCATGTACCAGGATCCCCCAAACAACATTGGTTGTTCCAGCCCCTCTACCCACCCCATATCTCCCTAAGACTAGGCCGATTAGAGCAATTAATTCCCAAGGGGATCCAGGGTGAAAAAACACACGGCACAGCAAAACTGCCCCCATGCCTTTGAGGGCTTCTGAAATAACCGCCAGGATTCCTACCCATGTGCCGCCGTGATAAAAAGCGGCTGAAACACTGATGTTTTTAGTACCAATTTGTGATAATTTTCTACCCTTCAGGGCATAGGTAATCCAAGCAATAATTGGCAAAGACCCCAAGAGGGGACAAGCAATTAAAATAACGAGGACACCCCAAGATTGAATCATTATGGTAGCGAAGACGTTTTAATCTATCTTGGTCGGTGGACACGTGGCTGCGGAATCAACCGTTGTTGCCAGTGTCCATCTTAGTTCCTAATGGCTTAGTTTAGCGCATAGGCGGCTTGTAAAGCCCATATAATTAAGGCGGCAATGGAACCCAACAGTAGCACAGTAGAGATGGTGACTACTCTGGGGGAATCGGCACCCTTGAATTTCATAATTCCTCGGTTTAAATCGGACATAGCTTTGTAATCCTCCTTTGTTACAGTGCTAATTTGTCCGTTTTGATTGTAGTCTTTCTATTTGTCGATCAAGCTAAATTACAGATAATATTTTGTTTAAGCTTTGTATTGTGGCTAGCAAGTGCCTATGGGTGAGAAATCCGTTGCTCATACGCATTCCCAATCGTAAAAACAGCGCCTGGGGCGCTGCTCATTTCAAGATACAGCAAATTTTATGGGCTGAGAAGGGCGGGCTTTCCTACCCACCCCACAAGTCTTTTTGTGATTTATATAGTACTTGTCCGCAGTCAACTTACTGTATCTAAAAACATAAGTAATATTTAGGCGCTACCTGTAAAAGCAACTTCAGGGAATTTCAATTGAGCTTCTGCCATCGGTCGTCTTCTGCCTTCCTCTTGCCAGTAGTTAATCACTTCTGTAGCTTTATTGAGCAATTCGACGCGATCTAAATCACTAATCCAGTGTTTAGCTTCTAATTCCTTTTTTAACTCTTCCCAGGCATCATTGCGAGGCCAGAAAAAGTACTTAGTCAAAGGACTTGTACCTTTGCCTACAACTTGATCCACTGCTAGGGCAACGTTTTCATCTAACCACAGAATTTTCAGAATAAATTGGGTCAATCACACCTCCGGGGAATATCAGGGGATTCTTACAATGTATGTGCTATGCGATCGCTTATTCTAACGCAATACCTCACCTATTGACTAAATAGTGGTCACAAATTGCTCTACCATAACCTCATAAGATAGAAAATCTCCTATGATGGCAAAATCTTCAGTAAAAACTGTTGTTGTTTTCGATATTGACGGCGTAGTCAGGGATGTTGCTAACTCCTACCGTCGGGCTTTAGCGGATACTGTGGAGCATTTCACCAACAGCGCCTATCGTCCCACACCCCAAGACATAGATCAGCTCAAATCTGAAGGACTATGGAATAATGATTGGGAAGCTTCCCAAGAATTTATTTACCGCTACTGTGAATCCCAAGGGAAAACTCGCCAGCAGTTACAACTACATTACAATGCCATAGTTGCCTTTTTCCAATCTCGTTATCGCGGTACAGACCCAGAGAACTGGACAGGGTATATATGTAACGAACCCTTATTATTACAACCGAGTTATTTAGAAAACCTCACCACCGCTGGAATTGCTTGGGGATTTTTTAGTGGTGCTACCCGTGGTTCTGCTACCTATGTTTTACAAAAACGTCTGGGTTTACAGTCACCAGTGTTAATTGCCATGGAAGACGCACCGGGTAAACCAGACCCTACAGGACTGTTTGCCACCGTGGAACTGTTAGGAAATCCAGTTAATAATCTAACAATTATCTATGTGGGAGATACTGTAGCTGATATGTATACCGTCAACAAAGCTAGAGAAATTCATCCTCACCGGAATTGGATTGGTGTAGGAATTTTACCGCCCCACGTTCAAGACACAGCCGCCCATAGTCATGCTTATACTCAAACTTTACTAACAGCAGGTGCAGCGGTAGTTTTAAGTAACGTCGAACAACTAACTGCCCTCAAAATACTAGAATTACAGGAAACCGGGGAAATTTAAAATTGAAAATGTAGAATTAATAGGAATCTCGAATGAGATTCTTGTTTTCAGATTAATCCAGAAATCGGTGCATGAATGACTACCTGATCAAATTTTTGCTCCAATTATTGGGAAAATAATCAAAATGTCTGCACTTCAACTACCTGATGGCCCCCAAACTCACCCTTGGCTACAGACATACCGATGGCTGAGTAGCCCTTTGGAATATCTAGAAGACTGCGCTAAAACCTATGGTGATATTTTCACTCTCCGCATCGGCCCTCTTTTTAAGCCGCAAGTATTCGTAAGCCACCCTCAAGGGATTCAGCAGATTTTTAGTACCGACCCCAAACATTTAGACTCTGGTGCCGCTACTGGCTTTCAAGCGCCTTTATTAGGAAGTCAATCATTACTGGCCTTAGATGGTAAGCCACACCAACGACAACGCAAGCTGTTAGCACCCCCCTTTCATGGGGAACGTATGTTAGCTTATGGTCAGTTAATTCGTGAAATTACTCAGGAAGTGAGTAATAAATGGCAAGTGGGGGAAACAATTTCTATCCTCTCATCCATGCAGTCCATTTCCTTTCAAGTGATTTTAAAGGCTGTATTTGGTTTGGCGCAAGGGGAACGTTACGAACAACTCAAGCAGATGTTAATTACCATCCTCAACCCCAAAAGACCTGCGTTGAGAGCATTGATACTCCTGTTTCCATCACTGCGACGGGATTTAGGTCTGTGGAGTCCTTGGGGCGAGTTTCTAAGTTTACGCCAGCAAATTGATCAACTTATTTATGCGGAAATTCAAGAACGCAAAGCACAGCCTGATTCATCTCGGACTGATATTTTATCTTTGATGATGGCTACTCGTGATGAAGCGGGTGAGGCAATGACGAATTTGGAGTTACGTGATGAGTTGATGACTTTATTAATCGCGGGTCACGAAACTACCGCTACATCACTGACGTGGGCTTTATACTGGATTCACAAACAGCCACATGTGAGGGAAAAATTATTGCAAGAGTTAAAAACTCTCGGAGAACACCCTGAACCCAATGCTATTTTTCGCTTACCTTATTTGAATGCTGTTTGCTCGGAGACTTTACGTATTTACCCAGTAGCTATAAATACTTTGACTAGATTAGTCAAATCACCGCTACAAATTGGAGAATATCAGTTTGCTCCTGGGACTTTATTAATCCCCTGTGTTTATTTAACCCATCATCGGGAAGATTTATACCCTGATTCTTTCACATTTAAGCCAGAGCGTTTTTTAGAAAGGCAGTTTTCACCTTCTGAATATTTACCCTTTGGCGGTGGTAACCGCCGCTGTTTGGGTATGGCTTTTGCCCTGTTTGAAATGAAATTGGTTTTGGCCACAGTGGTGTCTAATTGGCAAATGCAATTAGCGGATAGTCGGCCAGTGCAACCAATACGTAAAGGCTTACTGTTTGGCCCCAAAGGAGGGGTACAGATGGTTATTAAGGGGCGGCGTCAGCAACATCAGCTATTACCTGAGAATAGTTCAGTTTAAAACCGTGGGGGTGTGGTGTGACTCCTCAGTACGGATGAGTATAGTTTGACATAATACCCCCATAGGGTAGCGTGGTGTAAGCCATATGCTATCGCACCACCCCCATGGAGCTAAAATTTCTGTTGTGCGATGGTAATTACTCAAGGTGCAAAAATTTATCTAAAGCTGCTACCATCCTAGGCGGCCAACGGCGGATATTTTGCACCCAGTTCATATCTTTGTAACGATTATCCAGGCCATAGGCTGCTACCCAGTTACTTTCGGCTTCCCCTTTGTTACCATTTACCCAGTAAGCGGCGGTGAGGGCGGCGCGCATATCAGCAAATTTAGGATATTTGCGGACTATGTTTTTCATTTCGTGGATGGCGGCGTCGGTTTGACCGGTTTCATACAGGGCCAGGGCGTAGTTAGCCCGCGCAAATGCAAAGTTAGGGGCTATTTCTACGGATTTTTGATAGTCGGCGATCGCCTCTTGCCATTGTCCTAAACCCGATTTGGCATTACCGCGGTTATTGTATGCCATGGCATCATTAGGGTCAAATTCTAATATATGATTATAATCGGCGATCGCCTCTTGCCATTTGCCCAACCCTTCCAAGGCTGCACCACGGTTTAAATAGGGGTCAGTTGCATCGGGGGCTAATTCTATAGCTTTGTTGTAATCTGTGAGTGCTGCTGCTAATTTATTTTGACTGACCCGGGAGTTTCCCCGGTTACTCCATGCACCTGCATTAGTGGGAAACTGCTCAATAATTTGTGTCCAGTAAATTTCCGCAGTGGCAAAATCACCTTTATTTGTAGCTGCTAAAGCTTTATTAGCTAGTTGATTGCCTTGTTCTAGCTGTTCTTGAGTAATAGTAGCTCCTGGGGATACTGCCATGGCTGGTGTACTCCAGGTGAATACTAGTAATAAACTCAACAAAATACTAATTAATTTTACCATCCAGATTTACCTTAATTTCCAGTTCTCAGTTTCCTTATTTTCCCCCAATTACAGCATAGATAACTGTTCATTAGGGGGCTTGAGTCCCAAATGCTTGTAGGCGGCGGTGGTGGCGGTGCGTCCCCTGGGAGTGCGGCTTAAATAGCCAATTTGCATCAGGTAAGGCTCATAAACTTCTTCAATGGTTTGGGTATCTTCACCGGTAGCGGCGGCAATTGTTTCTAATCCTACTGGGCCGCCGTTGAATTGTTCAATGATCACACTCAACATCCGGCGGTCTGTCCAATCTAAACCGCAGGGGTCTACTTGAAATAGTTCCAGTGCTTCGGCGGCGACGGTTGCTGTAATCTTACCTGATATTCTGACTTGGGCGTAATCACGGACTCGTTTAAGTAATCTATTAGCAATCCGGGGGGTACCTCGGGAACGGCGAGCAATTTCTGTGGCACCATCTGCTGCTATGGCGGTTTTGAGTAACTCGGCGCTGCGGGAAATAATTTGGCTGAGTTCCTCAACTTCATAAAACCGCAGTTTCTGCACTAAGCCAAAGCGATCGCGTAGGGGTGAGGTGAGAGCGCCTACACGGGTTGTGGCTCCCACTAGAGTAAATTTGTTCAGTGGTATACTTCTAATGCGAGCGCCAGAACCTTTACCAACGGTGATATCTAAGCGATAATCTTCCATGGCTGGATAGAGAATTTCTTCTGTCATCCGGGAAAGGCGGTGAATCTCATCAATAAACAGGACATCCCCAGGTTTGAGGTTGACCAGTAAGCCTACAATGTCTCTGGGACGTTCTAGGGCGGGGGCGCTGGTAATTTTGTAGTTTACTCCCATTTCCGATGCTAGAATTACTGCCATTGTTGTTTTTCCCAATCCTGGAGGGCCATATAGCAGTAAGTGATCTACCACCTCACCCCTTGATTTAGCTGCTTTGATGGCAATATCTAGCACGTCCTTTAAGTCTTTCTGTCCAATGTAGTCGGCAAATCGCTGTGGTCTGATACTCTCTTCTGGGTGACTTTGTTCGTCAGTTGTTACCGACGGTTGCAAAATCTTCTGGTCAGATGCACTGCGACGCGGGGTAGGCTGATTTGGTTTCCCGTTGGGTTCTTGAGGCTGTTTTTTCGAGGAGATTATCGCCATAATTCAGCTATCAACCTTGAGTTCAGGACTGTTTGAGGATTAAACCACCATGGCTAGAGCAAAAAAAATTTTTTTTGCTGAGAATTACACAGGTCAATTTAGAATTTAAATTCCAGATGATTAGCCAGGAGTGAAAAATTTATTATGTTGTCTAAAAGAATCTTACCTTGCTTAGATGTGAAGGCGGGACGGGTTGTTAAAGGAGTTAACTTTGTCGATCTCAAAGACGCGGGGGATCCGGTGGAACTGGCTAAAGTTTACAATGAGGCTGGTGCTGATGAGTTAGTGTTTCTCGATATTACCGCTACTCATGAAGATCGGGACACAATTATTGATGTGGTTTACCGCACTGCTGAACAGGTGTTTATTCCTTTGACTGTGGGTGGTGGGATTCAATCCTTAGAAAATGTTAAAGCTTTGTTACGAGCCGGGGCGGATAAGGTTAGTATTAATTCGGCAGCGGTACGTGATCCAGACTTGATTAATCGGGCTAGCGATCGCTTTGGTAATCAGTGCATAGTTGTTGCTATTGATGCCAGGCGCAGAATTGCCCCGGAAAATCCGGGCTGGGATGTCTACGTCCGCGGTGGTAGGGAAAATACTGGTTTAGATGCCTTACTTTGGGCACAGGAAGTGGAAAAACGCGGCGCAGGAGAATTACTAGTAACGAGTATGGATGCTGACGGAACTCAAGCTGGCTATGATTTAGCACTGACGCGGGCGATCGCGGAATCTGTACAAGTTCCTGTGATTGCTTCCGGTGGCGCTGGTAATTGTGAACACATCTACACTGCCTTAACTCAGGGGAAGGCGGAAGCGGCGTTACTCGCATCATTACTACATTACGGCCAATTAAGTGTGGGGGAAATTAAGGAGTATTTACGCGATCGCTCGGTACCAGTCAGGTTGTTATCTTAAGGTTCAAAATTTTAGGGAAATTTAACCAGATTTATCACAAGTTCAATCCAGTTTTCTGAAATAGTGTTAAGATTGGTGTATAAGTATGAATAAATATGAAGAAATGTTATGTTGGTTGTAATTTTATTATTTGACATCGCACTAGTGGCCTGGTCTTTGCACCTAATGGAAAAAGCCGTACAGCATAAGGAGTTTTCCTTAATGCTGGCTGGGGGCTTAGTGGCCATGGCGGCGGCGGCTATGTTAGTTGTTTATTTTCTCATGGGGCATTGTATGACCTATTTGTTACAATTGTCTTAAAAAATCCTGAAGAATTAGAGATTAATCATAAATCCAGCTTGACAAAAGTCAAATCTTCAGGGATTATAATAAAGCATGACTCGGGGCTATAGCGCAGTTGGTAGCGCATCTCAATGGCATTGAGGGGGTCAGCGGTTCGAATCCGCTTAGCTCCATATTTATATAGTTTATATGTTTATATTATTTTGTTGTAGGAGTGGTAAGGGGATGGTAAAACCGCCCATCACTCTTGATATTCTGGCGAAAAATTAGTAGATATTAACTCACTTGTCGAAGTTTACCAACAACCGACAGATGCAGGTTATCAGCTGAGGCGAAAATTCACTGCGGGTCAAAATTTAACAATTCTCTCCCTACCAGATGTGAACATTACCGTTAATTAAATCTTGGTCTCCCCCAGTCTTCCCCTTTATTAGGAGAGGGTGAGCGGTTGTGGTTGAAACAGAGGTTAAAGGTGACTACCCAATCTTGTATACTGAGGTTGTGTATTTTTGTGTTCACACACCTCAAGTTTCAGCAGGCCTTTTATGTCAGAAGCTATTGATAAGAAATCTTTAAGTGAACGTGATATCTGTACAAAGTACATCACACCAGCTTTAGTGAATCAGGGATGGAATATCAATACTCAGATTCGAGAGGAAGTAACGCTGACAAAGGGGAGGGTGATTGTTAAGGGTAAGCTTGCTATTCGGGGTAAACAAAAACGCGCGGATTATGTGCTGTATTACAAACCCGGTGTACCACTAGCTGTGATTGAGGCTAAGGATAATAATCACAGTGTGAGCGCCGGAATGCAACAGGCGATCGCCACTGGTGAATTAATTGATGTCCCATTCATCTTTAGTGCTAATGGGGACGCTTTTATGATGTGCGATCGCACTATGACCGAGGGACAGCGAGAGCGAGAAATTCCCCTTGACCAGTTCCCCACACCGGAAGACCTTTGGCAAAAATACTGTAATTGGAAGGGGATTGACTGGGAAATTCAGGGGATTATTTCCCAAGATTACTACCCCAGTCCTGAGCAAAAACAACCCCGCTATTATCAACAAATTGCTATTAACCGCACAATTGAGGCGATCGCCAAAGGACAAAACCGGATTTTGTTAGTGATGGCCACGGGTACAGGTAAAACTTTTACAGCTTTTCAAATTATCTGGCGGTTGTGGAAGTCGGGAGCAAAAAAGCGTATTCTGTTTTTAGCAGACCGCAACATTTTAATTGATCAAACTAGAGTCAATGATTTTAAACCCTTTGGCTCAAAAATGACGAAAATTAAGCAGCGACAGGTAGATAAATCCTATGAAATTTATCTCTCCCTATATCAAGCAGTGACGGGAAATGAAGGGGCGAAAAACATTTATCGCCAATTTTCTCCAGATTTTTTTGACCTAATTATAATAGATGAGTGCCACCGGGGAAGCGCCAATGAGGATTCAGCATGGCGAGATATTTTAACCTATTTTAGCAGTGCTACCCAGATTGGCTTGACAGCTACCCCCAGGGAAACAGCGGAAGTTTCTAATATTGATTATTTTGGTGAGCCAGTTTTTACCTATTCCCTGAAACAAGGGATTGAAGATGGCTTTTTAGCTCCTTATAAAGTTATTCGCATTGATTTTGATCTAGACTTGAGTGGATGGAAACCGAAACCAGGACAACGGGATAAATACGGTAAAGAAATTCCCGACCAGATATTTAATCAGCAAGATTTTGATAAAACCCTGGTGTTAGAGAAGCGCACTGAGTTAGTAGCACGGATAATTTCTGATTATCTCAAATCCAGCGATCGCTTTGCCAAAACTATCGTTTTTTGTGAAACCACAGACCACGCGGAACGGATGCGGGTAGCATTGGTGAATGAAAATACTGATTTAGTCGCCAAGAATAGTCGCTACATTATGCGAATTACTGGGGATGATGCTCAAGGTAAGGCAGAATTAGATAATTTTATCAACTCAGAAAGTAAATATCCCACCATTGTTACCACCTCTGAGTTACTCACCACCGGTGTTGATGCTAAAACTTGCAAGTTGATTGTTTTAGATCAGCGCATTCTGTCTATGACTAAATTTAAGCAGATAGTTGGGCGGGGAACTCGCATTGATGAAGACTACGGTAAAATGTTCTTCACCATTATAGATTTTAAGAAAGCAACCCAGTTATTTGCTGACCCTGACTTTGATGGTGAACCTGTACAAATTTATCAACCCAAACCCGATGACCCAGTTAATCCCCCTGATCATGGGGATGATGAGCAAATCATAGATGATGGTGAAATTAGCCGCAAGCAGAAGCGAGAAAAGTATGTAGTTGCAGATCAAGAAGTTAACGTTACTCTGATTCGGGAGCAATACTACGGTAAAGACGGTAAGCTAATTACAGAATCAATTAAAGACTATACTCGCAAAACAGTGACTCAGGAGTACGCCTCATTAGATGTTTTCTTAAAAAAATGGCGCTCTAGTGAGCAGAAACAGGCGATTATTCAGGAGTTACAAGAATTGGGTGTACTTTGGGAAGCTTTAGAAAAAGAGATTGGTCAGGATTTTGACCCCTTAGATTTAATTTGTCATGTCGTTTTTGACCAACCACCACTGACACGCAAGGAAAGGGCGAACAATGTCCGCAAGGGTAACTACTTTAGCAGGTATGGGGAACAAGCCAGAACGGTTTTAAATGCTTTGTTAGATAAGTACGCTGATCGGGGAGTTGAAGATATTGAAACTCTGGATGTGTTAAAAGTTAAACCCATCAGTGATTTAGGTACTCCCTTAGAGATCATTAATATTTTTGGCGGTAAGCAGAATTATTTACAAATTTTGCAAGAATTAAAACAGAAAATTTATGACCTTGCTATGTAGTGGGGTTTACCAGTATCCTGGTTAAGACATTGAGCAACCCACCAGGACAAACGGGACAAAGACAAAATTTATTATGCCCATCAGCACTACAATTAAAACCATTCAAGATATTATGCGCAAAGATGCGGGCGTTGATGGTGACGCACAACGCATCAGTCAATTAGTTTGGATGATTTTTCTCAAGGTTTTTGATGCTCGTGAACAAGAATACGAACTCCTAGAGGATAATTATAAATCTCCTATTCCTCAAAGTTTACGCTGGCGTAACTGGGCTACGGATGCAGAAGGAATTACCGGAGATGCTTTACTAGATTTTGTCGATAATAGTTTATTTAAAACTCTCAAAGACCTGAGAACTACCACCAATGATCCCCGTGGGCAAATGATTGGTAAGGTATTTGAAGATGCCTACAATTATATGAAAAATGGTACTCTCATCCGCCAAGTAATTAACAAACTTAATGAAATTGACTTTAATAAAAAAGAGCAGAAAAAACAGTTCAGCGAAATTTATGAAAAGATTCTCCAAGATTTGCAAAGTGCGGGAAATGCAGGAGAATATTATACTCCCCGTGCGGTGACTAAGTTTATTGTCGATAGAATCAAACCACAATTAGGGGAAATTGTCCTTGATCCCGCTTGTGGTACAGGTGGCTTTTTAACAGCAACTATTGATTACATTCGCCAACATTTCCAAAGTGCTGATGTCCCACAAGTTCTGCAAAAGACAATTTGCGGAACCGAGAAAAAGCCCTTACCTTATAACCTGTGTATAACTAATTTGATTTTACATGGTATTGATATACCCGCAGCCGAACACGATAATACTTTGGCGCGACCATTGCGGGATTACAGTCCTCAAGAACGGGTAGATGTCATTATTACTAATCCGCCTTTTGGGGGGATGGAGGAAGATGGAATTGAGGATAATTTCCCCGCTACCTTCCGCACCAAGGAAACAGCAGATTTATTTTTAGTGCTGATTGTTAATTTACTCAAAGAAGGCGGTAGAGGCGCAATAGTTTTACCCGATGGAACCCTGTTTGGGGAAGGTGTGAAAACTCGCATTAAGGAAAAACTGCTGCAAGATTGCAATCTACATACAATTGTGCGGTTACCAAATGGGGTATTTAATCCCTACACAGGTATTAAGACTAATCTGCTATTTTTCACTAAAGGAGAACCCACAGAAACTATCTGGTATTATGAACACCCCTACCCAGTGGGGTATAAGTCATATTCTAAAACTAAGCCGATTCGCTTTGAGGAGTTTGCACCAGAGCAGCAATGGTGGGATAACCGCGAGGAGAATGAATTTGCGTGGAAAGTTACAATTACTCAGGACTTACGCAACTGGCACAAATAGGGAGCGGAGGGAGCCGCGCCACGGGACAATTTCAATTAAACCAAGCACATAGGAATACTTGGGCGTTTGAGTTGCTGTATTAAATAATTAGACAGCAAATTATGCTTGATTTG